>CAMCNL010000006.1 GCA_945876205.1 Candidatus Sulfopaludibacter sp. SbA3 | reverse complement strand
CGGTCTGACGGTCGTCGGTGCGATCGCTATCGCGCTTGCCCGTGCCAATGTCGGTTTGCGAGACGTGACGTTTTCGTGTCTACTTCCCTGCAAACGGGTCAGCCACATGAATCAATTGTTACGAGCGGCGGTCGTCGGTTTCTTGGCGTTCGGAGGGGCGGTGACGCCCGCGGCTGCCCAGCAGGCCATGGATATCTCGGGTGTCTGGAACCACAACGGCCTGATGGTGGAAGACCGGGCGATCATCATGAACGGCACCGGCGGCGGCGCCCGCATTGGTGACTACACCGGATTTCCGCTCAACGATGCCGGCCGCCAACAGACCGATTCCTGGATGGCCTCGCGGATGGAGTTGCCCGAGCACCTGTGCCACCCGCATCCCGCGCAATACACGCTGTGGGGTCCGGGTAACTTCCGCATCACCAACACCCTCGATCCGCTGACGAATCAGATCATCGGGATCGTCATGGACGGCCTGAACGGCGATATGCGGCGGCAGATCTGGTTCGATGGCCGTCCACACCCGCCGGAATACGCCCGCCACACGTGGGCCGGGTTTTCGACCGGCGTGTGGGAAGGCAACATGCTCACCGTGACGACGACGCACCTGAAAGAGGGATGGGTGAATCGCAACGGCATTCACATGAGCGACCACGGCACACTGCGCGAGCATTTCATCCGGCACGACGACTACCTGACGGTCATCTTCATCGTCAACGATCCCGAGCACTTCGAGGAGCCGTTCATCCGCACCACGCAGGCGAAGTTCGATCCGAGCACGCTGATCGGCGTGGATGAGTGCCAGCCCTTCGACCAGAGCGTCGTGAACGTCGATCAGCCACCCGGCTTCGTGCCGCACTGGCTGCCCGGGCAGAACCCGCAGCTGACCGAGTTTGGGACGATGTTCGGCGTGCCGCAGGACGCTGCGCGGGGCGGCTCGAAGACGTTGTATCCCGAATACATCCAGGAGTTGAAGAAGATGATCGGGGCGCAGAAAAAGTGAGCCGACACGTCATCAACCTCCTGGCCGCATCGGCGGCAATGGTGATGCTCCTGGGCGGAACCTTCGTCGGCGCGGCGGATCCCGCGGCCGATCCTGCCGCACAAGGCGAGACGCCCGCGTCCGTCGCGAGTGGTCCGGTGAAGGTGCTTCACGTGCAGGGAAACGTCTACATGCTGGTGGGTGCCGGCGCGAACATCGCCGCCTCGGTCGGCGAGCAGGGCGTCCTGCTGGTGGACACGGGCAATGAGGCGTCGAGCGAGGCGGTGCTCGCTGCCGTTCGCACGCTGTCGCCGAAGCTGCCGGTTCAGTACATCCTCAACACGACGCACAAGCCCGACCACACCGGCGGCAACGACGTGATCGCGAAGGCCGGCCGCAGGCTCGTGGACGCCGACAGCACGCAGGCGGTCATCCTCTCGCACGAGAGCATCCTCAACCGGATGAGCGCTCCAGACGGCCGCGTGCCGCCCAGGCCGGTGCCCGCGTGGCCGACCGATACGTTCTTCACGCAGCGCAAAGAGGTGTATTTCAACGGCGAGCCGGCCATCATGTCCCACCAGCCAGGCTCGACCGACGGCGATACCTACGTCTTCTTCCGGCGCTCGGATGTCATCGCCGCCGGAGACCTCTACATCAACACGACCTTCCCGGAGATCAACGTGGAGGCCGGCGGGCACATCAACGGCGTGCTCAAGGGACTGAACGATCTGCTCGAAGTGATCATCCCCAGGAACAACGAAGAGGACGGGACCCTGGTGATCCCGGGGCACGGACGCGTCGCCGACGAGCTCGACGTCGCCGAGTATCGCGACATGGTGACCATCATGCGCGACCGGGTGCAGGACGCCGTCACGCGAGGGCAGACGCTCGCCCAGGTGAAGGCCGACAAGCGCATCGCGCTCGAGTACGACGAGCGCTACGGCGGCAAGGGCGGTCCATGGACGACCGAGATGTTCCTCGAGGCCGTGTACAAGAACCTTACCGCGAAGCCGTCGCCGGCTGTCTCGAAGGAGGGGCGATGACACGGGCGATGCTCGCCGCCGTCGCGCTGACGATCGCGGCGGTCGTTCCAGGCGCCGCGCAGCAGACGCCCCGCGCCACGGCGCCGCTGGATCTCACCGGTAACTGGGTGTCGGTCGTGACCGAGGACTGGCGTTGGCGGATGCTGACGCCGGCAAAGGGCGATGCGCCCGGCATTCCGTTGAATGCCGAAGGCATCAAGGTGACCAACGCCTGGGACCTCGCGCGCGACAACGCCACGGGCAATCAATGCAAGGCGTTCGGCGCCGGCGGCATCATGCGCATCCCGACCCGCGTGCGCATCAGCTGGCAGGACGACTCGACGCTGAAGCTCGAAACCGATGCCGGCACCCAGACCCGCGTGCTGCGCTTTTACGGCTCGGTGCCGCCGCGTCCGACCGGCGAACCAAGCCTGCAAGGCTTCTCGATCGCCAGTTGGCAACTGCGAAACACGGGGACCCCTCTGCTGGCGCCCGCGGGCGGGCGAGGACAAGGGAGCGGCGTCCGGCCGAAGGGATCGTTGAAGGTGGTCACCACCAACCTGCGCGCGGGCTACACGCGCAAGAACGGCATTCCCTACAGCGACCGCACGGTGTTGACGGAGTACTACGACCGCCACGAAGACTTCGGGTCTGAATGGTTCACCGTGATGACGATTGTTGACGACCCGACCTACTACGTATCGCCGTTTGTCACGACGACGCATTTCAAGAAAGAGCCTGACGGATCCAAGTGGAATCCCCAGCCGTGCGAGACGATGCCGCCGACGGTGAACGTCATCGCCAAGGGCCAGGGCGGCGACTGACACCGAGAAGGAGTGGACGATGCGTGCATTGAGAACTCTGACGATGTTCCTCGGGTCTCTGATGATTGTGCCGGCGGCGGCGTACGCGCAGGCGGTCATCGCCGGATCGGTCACGGACGGATCGGGTGGCGTGCTCCCCGGCGTGACGGTCGAAGCCGCCAGCCCTGCGCTCATCGAGAAGGTCCGCACCGTGGTGACCGACGGCGCCGGCCGCTACCGCGTCGTCGATCTGCGCCCCGGCGCATACACCATCACGTTCACCTTGCCGGGCTTCAGCACGGTGAAGCGCGAGGGTATCGAACTGACCGGATCGTTTGTCGCGACCATCGACGCGCAGCTGCGCGTTGGCGCGCTGCAGGAGACGATCACCGTGACCGGCGAAGCGCCGGTCGTGGACGTGCAGAGCACGACGCGCGAACGGGTGCTGGCCGCCGAGATGATCGACGCGCTTCCAACCAGTCGAAACCACTATTCACTGGTAGTGCTCCTGCCGGGCGTGACGACGAGCAGCCAGGACGTCGGCGGCGTGGCCGGCAACCAGCAGGGTCAGACGATGTCGATCCACGGTGGACGCGGCGACGACATGCGCGTCACCCAGGGCGGCGTGTCGCTCGGCACCAATCTGAGCGGAGGCGCGAAGTCGTCCAACACCTACAACATGGGCGCCGTGCAGGAAGTGGCGGTTGACACCGGCGCGGTCAACGCCGAGCTCGGGCAGGGCGGCATACGCATCAACCTGATTCCCAAGGACGGTGGCAACACCTTCAGCGGAACGCTGGTGACCTCCTACGCGAACAGCGCGATGCAAGGCAGCAACTACACGCAGGACCTGAAGGACCGCGGCCTGAACGCGCCCGGCACCCTCGAGAAGAACTGGAGCTTCAATCCCGGTCTCGGCGGGCCGATCAAGCGGGACAAGCTGTGGTTCTACTCGTCGTACGCCAATAACGGCGCAGCGAATCGCGTCGCGGGGATGTTCTACAACAAGAACGCCAACAACCCTGATGTCTGGACCTACGAGGCGGATCTCAGTCGCCCGGCCGTACTCCGGACCACGTGGGGCAATGCCCAGGGACGGATCACCTGGCAGGCGAACGCGAAGAACAAGATCGGCGTGATGTACGACCGCAACTTCCAGTGCCAGTGCCTGGGCAGCGTGACGGCCACCACTGCGCCTGAAGCGGGGCAGGATCGGCGGTATCCCGGCATGGCCAACACCTTCGTCGATTGGACCTCCCCGGTGACGAATCGAGTGCTGCTCGAATCGACGATCATGCGGCGCACCGAGCCGATCGATTCGCGGCCGGGCGCCGGTGTGACGCCCAACATGATCTCGGTCAACGATCAGTTCACCGGGCTGACCTACCGGAATCGCGTGACCGGCGGCACGACTGATACGAGATTCATTTCGTACCGCGCGGCGCTCTCCTACGTCACCGGATCACACGCATTCAAGACAGGATTCAACAACGGCCGGCAGACGATCGAGCGGCTCACGACCGCCGATCAGCCAGTGAGCTACCGGTTGAACACCGCCACCGGGGTGCCGGTTCCGAACCTGATCACCCTGCAGGCGGTGCCCTACCGGTTGACGGGCACGTTCACCTCCGACGGCGGCATCTTCGCGCAGGACAAGTGGACGATCGATCGCCTGACCCTCGGGTTCGGCGTGCGCTACGACTTCATCTCCATCGCCTATCCCGAGCAGCAGCTCGGGCCTGGGCCGCTCGTCCCCGCGCGCAGCCTCACGCTGGCGGCGACCCATGGCATCTCGTGGAAGGACATCACGCCGAAGCTCGGCGTCTCCTACGACGTCTTCGGCAACGGTAAGACCGCGCTGAAGGCGAGCGCCAACAAGTACGTCGCCGGCCAGGGCCTGAGCGGTCCGTTTGGTGACGGCCTGAACCCGGGCAGCCGCCTGGTTCAGACCACGACTCGCGCCTGGACCGACGCCAACAGGAATTTCATCCCGGATTGCAACGTCACGCTCCCGGCAGCCAACGGCGAGTGCGCGGCGATGGCCAACAGCAACTTCGGCACCTCGGTCCCCGGCAACAACTACGACCCGGACACGGTGACCGGGTGGGGGAAGCGGCCGTTCGACTGGGAATTCTCGGGCGGCGTGCAGCACGAGCTCGTCACCGGCGTCTCGCTGTCGGTCGACTACTTCCGGCGGCTGTTCGGTAATTTTGTCGTCACCGACAACCGCGCCGTGAGCGCCGCCGACTACAACGCCTTCAGCATCGTCGCGCCATCGGATCCGCGGCTGCCAGGGGGCGGCGGCTACACCGTCTCCGGTCTCTACAACCTGAACCCCTCGAGGTTCGGCGTCCCGGCCGACAACTACGTGACGTTTGCCGACAACTACGGCAAGCAGATCGAGCACTGGAACGGCGTTGATGTCAGCCTCGCGCTGCGGCCGCGGGCCGGCTTCACGGTCCAGGGCGGCACGAGCACCGGCCGCCGAACGACCGACTCGTGCGAGATTCGCGCGAAGCTGCCGGAGACGGCGGACGTGAACCCGTACTGCCGAACACAGACGCCCTTGCAGACACAGTTCAAGGGGCTGCTGTTGTACACGGTGCCGGTGATCGACGTGCAGGTGAGCACCACCGTGCAGAGCGTGCCCGGATCGCAGGTGATCGGCAACTTTGTCGCGGCGAATGCGATCGTGCAGCCGTCGCTCGGCCGTCCGCTCTCAGGCGGTGCCGCCAATGTCACCGCGAACATCGTCGAACCATGGTCGATCGTCGGCGAGCGGCTGAACCAGGTCGACCTCCGGATCGGCAAGAACCTCAGGTTCGGCGGCACCAGGTCGACGATTCACCTGGATCTGTTCAACCTGCTGAACGCCAACACGGTGCTGACCGAAAATCCCGCGTTCGGCACCTTCCGCCGCCCGACCGCCATCCTGCCCGCGCGGTTCGTGAAGATCGGCTACCAGTTCGACTTCTGACGCTGGTCGGTGCGGTCGGTCTGCGATTCGGTGCGATTGTTCTAGAGTGCGCATCCTCGCGCCGACAGGCTAAGCACGGTGCTCGTGGAGGCGGACCTTCCGGGTCCGCCTTTTTTTGATGCGCCCTGCGACGCCGGGTATTTGCCTCCGCTCGCCGGCTCGGCACGCCCGCCGAGAGGCGCTAGGCCCGAGGCTCGGTTGTAGCGCCGGTTCTCCGGCGACCGAGACCGGCTCGCTGCGCAAACACCCGACGCCGCAGGACGCCGAACCGTGTCGTGGTGCACCGCACCCGCCTTACTAGCCGTACAATCTCATCCTTCGGCAGCGTCCAATATCTGATCGACAGCGAGGTGAGGCTTGGTGATCCACGGTTGGGCGTCCCGTAGCTTCTCGACGGTTACGCTGCTGCTCTCAGTAGGTGCGTGTGCGTTCGCGCAGACACAGCCACCTCAGCCCGAGAGCATCCGCATTCAACAGGTGCCACCCGTTGACCTGCGTGGTACTGACGCCTCACCACTGATCGTCAACGTACGACCAACCCCGCAGACTGACGACGAAGCAACCAGAGAACAACGCGAGAAGGAGCAGGAGTCTGCTGCCTGACCCGCTGGCTTGCCATCGCGACCGCCATTCTCGGCACGCTGCAGTTGGCAGCCATCGCGTTCCAAGTCCGAATAGCCTCACGCCAGAACGCCATCATCGAGAGGCAAAACACGATCATGACTGGCCAGCGCGACGCCGCCGACAAGCAGTCGGAGTACATGCGAGACGGACTGGCCGAAACGCGCAAGGCGGCCGACGCCGCCGTCGAGAGCGCGGGAACTGCTGACGAATCGCTGGTTGCAGTGCAGCGACCGTTTGTCCACGTCCAAGGTTTCCATCAGAGCATGCGATGGGACGATCTACCAGATGGCACCCCAACCAACATCGAATACAGAGTCACGCCGATTTTGGAGAACAGTGGCGCGACGCCTACCGTCGACATGAGGTTAGTGGTTGAGTACGAGGTTCGTACAACTCCGTTGCCCGCAGGCTTCGATTTTTCCTATTCAGAGTCCATGGCCCCCGTAGTCATAGGGCCGCATGGGCACCTTAGTGCTGCCACCGGGGTTATTCCAGCTAGCGACCTGGTGGCGGTGAAGAACGGCAGTCGACATGTTTACGTCTGGGGCACGGCTGGCTATGCCGATGTGTTCGATCCGGCGGGACTGGTCCACGAGGTTAGGTTTTGCTACCGGATCACGAATGTGCTCGGTGACCCAGCCAATCCGCGCACTGCCAAGAACCCCGCCGGCACCGACGTTGAGTACACGCTGTTCATGCACTCGGAGCACAACTCCGCGCGTTAGGGCCAATCCAGAACCTCAAAGCGTAGAAGCGGATCCAGACCTCTGATCCTGCATTCTGTGACACGGATCTGGTTGTTCTTTTACAGGATCGCCCAACGCGTGACCGCCTCAAGCCACGAGAGTCGGAAATCGATTCAAGCATGTCGAAACGTCCTGCTCGGAACAAGCATGAGATTCGGATTGGACCAGAAGTGGGCGAACGTCCGTCGCTCTCACTTGCCTGCTGCTGGCTCTGACCATCGCAACATCGGCATGTCTTTGTCGCTTCGCACGCTGACGGGTTCGTTTCCCGGCTCACCTGACATGGGCGCTGCAACGCCTTCTGCTGGCGAACGACGCGGTCGCCCATGTGATTGATGTGGACGATCAGGACAACCTAGGCGCCGACTGACCCTTCGACCAGAATACTGAACGCGAAGACGGGGATTGCCCACAGCAGCCACGCTCCGAGTGCTGCGAAGGTGAACAGGGAGGCAAAAATGGCCGACGTTTGCGAAAGAAGGCTTGCCGCATCGCGTACGGCGACCAGAAATTCCTGCTCCGTGAATGTGATTTCACGAGCCTTGGTCGCTGCAGGACAACGAGTGATAGGGTCTTCGCCATCCCGAGATTGGACGATTCTCCAGCGGCCTGCGGCGTCGGGTGTCTCGCGGAGCGAGGTGGACTCGGTCGCCGGAGAACAGGTGCGGCAACGAAGGCTGGGACGTCACGACTCTCGGTGGGCGTGCCGAGCCGCCGAGTCGGAGCGAGATGCCCGGCGTCGTCAGGACGCGGTCTTACTCGGTCCGGCTCCAAGAAGGACACTAGGTACGACTGAGCGAGGTCTTTCGCGGACCGTGAAGGTCCGCGCTGCAAGAAGAGAGGGCTCGGTGCCTCAGTGCCTCGGTGTGCCGTAGGTTGTGAAGACTACGCGAGCAGATATTCGCGGACTTCGGGGTCGCGGAAACGCCAGAGGACGTTGTCGATGAAGTAGTGATGGATGTTGATGAACAGCATCGCGGCGGTGAAGAAGAAGAACATCTGCCACGAGTTGTAGGTGCCGAGCACGTTGTCGACGGTGTTGGGCAGGAACTCGAAGAACAGCCAGCCGGCTAACACGGCGCCGACGATCACGGCGGTGGCCTGGACCTCGCGGTTGTGGACTTTCTTGAGGCGTGTGTCTTCCATCTTGTAGACGAACGCCAGGTACTGCAGCGAGTGAAAGAGCGGCGTCAGCAGGAAGTAGAACTCATACTGCCGCGTCTGCGGCAGCCACCAGATGTAGAGCGCGACGAACGGCGCCAGCAGGTTCAGGCTGGGCACCTGTCTGCTGTCCCGGTAGTTGACGTAGAACACCTTGTAGACGACGAGCAGGAAGCCGGCGGCGACGGCCATGAGCGAGATCGGTCCGGCGATGTCGGGTAGATCGAGCGTGTGGTACCTGAAGTTCGAGAAGATGCTCTCCGATCCACTGATGTTGCTGTAGACGAAGTTCATCCCCCAGATGCTGAGCAGCCCCCACTTGGTGAGATCGCGCTGCGGCTTCGTCATCGTGTAGCCGTCGAAATGCGCGTAGACCATCATGCAGCCGAAGACCTGCTTGGTGTAATGCCAGCCGACGGTGAAGATCATCAGGTTGAAGACGGCGGTGAAGAGCACGTCGCCGAGCCGCGGTCCCGCGACCACGCCCGCGTTCGCGCCCCACGGCGAGAGCGCGCTCTGGAGCGTCGCCACCATCGGCAGATTGCCAACCGGCACGGCGAAATAGAAGTAGGCGATCGCGAACGTCGCCGTCATCAGCAACGGCACGGCGATGAGCTGCCACCAGTTGCGGAAGATGAACCCGCGCCCGCGGCTGTACGCCAGCTTGTACGAAATCAGGAAGTGCGGGTAGTTGACGAGCAGCGAGAGCGAGGCGGTGGTGACCGTCAGGTTCTTGAAATGCTGATCGACGGCCCAGCTCGCCCTGAATCCCTGCACGGCGATCATCACCAGCCATACGAGGATGCTCGCGCCGCCCAGCAGCCAGAAGTCGAGAAAGCGCGTCGTCAGTACGCGGCTCGGCGCCGTCGCGTCGCCGGCGCCGTCGAGGTGCAGGCGGGATCCGGAGGTGTTGACGACGCTGCTCACGGCAGAAGTCTAACAGGAGAGGCCCGGGCCGAGCCTTTCCGCCGGTCGCAGGCCCGCCTCGGCTACTTCGTCTCCTTGTAGATCAAGTCGACGTTGGCGCGTACGCGAACCGGGACCGGCGCGGCCTCGTATCCGGCGTACTTCGCCGGGGTCTTCCAGGCGCTCGCCGTTTCATCGACACTCTTGCCGGCCTTCTTCCCGTCCTGGACGGCCTTCACGAAGTCCTGGATGTAGGAAATGAACTCGCGCAGCTCGGCGCGGGTGGTCGTGGCGGCGTTGTGCCCGTTGACGATCTTCTCGACATTGGCCGAGTCGGCCCAGTTCGCCGCCTTCGTCAGCGTGGCGGCGTAGCCGATGCCGGTGCCGCCGTTGTTGGCGTCCATGCCGGGCAGGCCCTTGTTCGCGAACACGTCGGCCATGTGCAGCACGCGCGCCGACGGGAAGAAGACCATCGCGTCGCCGTTGGTATGCGCCGGCCCGAAGTAATAGAGATCGATCCGATCGGCGCCGGCGCCGATCGTCAGCTTGTCCTTGAACGTCCGCTTCGGAAGGTTGTGCCCCTGGTGCGCCGCGAAGATGTTCGGGGCCGGGCCGCCGGCTGGCGGCGCGGTGAACGACGGCGGCCGCATCGCCGCCATGTTGGCCTTGGTGTTTTCGTGGGAGACGACGTCCACGGTGGCGGGGAACTCGACGTTGCCGCTCACGTGATCGCCATGCGTGTGCGTGTTGATGATCATCGTCACCGGGTTGTTGGTGATCGTCTTGATCTTCTCGAGCAGCGGCTGGCCCCAGCCGGGGTTCTTGGTGTCGACCACCGTGACGCCGTTCGCCGTGATGAAGACCGACGTGTTGCCGCCGCCGCCGTTGGTCAGCGCCTTGAGGACGTAGAGGTTGTCGGTCAGCTTCTCGACCTCGAGGCCGGCCGCCGAAGGTGCCGGGGGCTGTTGCAATGCCGCCACGGTCAGGGAAAGGGCACCGAATACCAGCAGGGCGCCCAGGACGATCTGTCTCCTCATTCACGGCCTCCGTCGAAAAAAGACGGGGAATCATACCGTTTTCCCCCGTCCGAGGCCCACTAAATGGAAGAAAGAGGTCCGGTGGGGCTTGAAATGGGCGGCAGGAGTTGTGAATATGGTTCAGGCATGCTGAAGGTCGAGCTCCACAGCCATACCGCGGACGACCCGCTAGACCGCATTTCCTACACCACACGCGACTTAATCGACCGCGCTGCCGCCCTGGGGTACGACGCCCTGGCGGTCACGCTGCACGATCGCCAGTTGGATTTACGGCCGCTCGAGAGCTACGCGATCGAGCGCGGCATCGTGCTCATCCCGGGCATCGAACGCACCGTGGAGGGCCGGCATGTCCTGTTGCTGAATTTCGAGCAGGGCGCCGAGGACGTCGAGACCTTCGAAGACCTGCGGACGCTGAAGCAGGAGCGGTCGGGACTCGTGGTCGCGCCGCACCCGTTCTTTCCCGCGGGGATGTCGCTGCGTGGCCGCATGAACCAGTATCCCGAGCTTTTCGACGCGGTCGAATGCAACGCGATGTACACCTCGACGCTCAACTTCAACCGGCTGGCCGAACGCTGGGCGGCCCGTCACGGGAAGCCGATGGTCGGCAACGGCGACGTTCACCGGATGGAGCAGTTCGGGTCGACCTATTCGCTGGTCGACGCTCAACCCAACGCCTCGGCGATCTGCGCCGCCATCGCCGCCGGACGCGTCACGGTGGTCAGCCAGCCGATTTCGTGGGCGACCGCCGTCGGCGTGATGGGAAGCCTGTACTGGACGAAGTACGTCGGCGGCGAGTCGCGCGCGGCCCAGCCGTCGCACGTTACCGCCTGATACAGGCGGCAACTTGGGCTAACCTTTCTCTTAGCCCCATGCCCGTGACCGCCCCCCTCTCGCTGACGCAGTTGCTGCACGCGATTCTCACGAGCCGCGTCTACGACGTCGCGCGCGAGACGCCGCTCGATCGGGCGCCGATCCTCTCGCGCCGTCTCGGCAACTATGTCCTGCTCAAGCGCGAAGACCTGCAGCCGGTCTTCAGCTTCAAGCTGCGCGGCGCCTACAACAAGATCGCGCACCTCACCCTGGAAGAACGCCACCGCGGCGTCATCACCGCCAGCGCCGGCAACCATTCACAGGGCGTCGCGTTTTCGGCGCGCAAGCTCGGATTGCGCGCGGTCATCGTGATGCCGCAGACGACGCCGTCGATCAAGGTGGACGCGGTGAAGGGGATGGGCGCCGAGGTGGTGCTCGCGGGCGACAGCTACGCCGACGCGAAGGCGCATTGCGACACGCTCGCGGCGGAGAACGGGATGACGTTCATTCATCCGTTCGACGATCCGCTGGTGATCGCCGGCCAGGGGACGATCGGCGCCGAGATCCTCCGGCACAGCCAGGACCTGCTGTCGGCGGTGTTCGTGCCGATCGGTGGCGGCGGCCTGATTGCCGGCATTGCCGGCTACATCAAGATGCTGCGGCCGGACGTGAAGGTGATTGGCGTCGAGCCGTTCGAGGCCGACGCGATGTACCAGTCGGTCGCCGCCGGCCGGCGCGTGCGCCTCGACCACGTCGGCATCTTCGCGGACGGCGTCGCGGTGCGCGAAGTCGGCGAGATCACCTTCCCGATCGTGCAGGAGACGGTGGACGAGATCATCCGCGTCTCCAACGACGAGATCTGTGCGGCGATCAAGGACATCTTCGACGAGACGCGGACGGTGATGGAGCCGGCCGGCGCGCTGGCGACCGCGGGGTTGAAGGCCTGGGTCGCACGCGAAGGCGTGCGCGGCCAGTCGCTGGTCGCCGTGCTGAGTGGCGCCAACATGAATTTCGACCGGCTGCGCTTCGTGGCCGAGCGCGCCGAGGTGGGCGAAGCGCGCGAAGCGCTGCTGGCGGTCACCATTCCCGAGCGCCCCGGCGCTTTTCGCGAGTTCTGCGCGGCGATCGGCCGCCGCGTGGTCACGGAGTTCAACTATCGATTGAGCGATCGCCGCCAGGCGCATATCTTCGTCGGCATCGCGACGCGGTCGCGGAACGATGCCACGGCGCTGGCCGCAGAGTTGAACGCGGGCGGATACGAGACGGCCGATCTCACCGACAACGAGATGGCGAAGCTGCACGTGCGCCACATGGTCGGGGGACATGCCCCCGACGTGCGCCACGAGCGGCTCTGCCGGTTCGAGTTTCCCGAGCGGCCCGGTGCGCTGACCGATTTTCTCGACAAGCTTGGTGGACGCTGGAACATCAGCCTGTTCCACTACCGCAACCACGGCGCCGACTTCGGGCGCGTGCTCGCAGGCTTCGAGGTCGAAGACGCCGACCTGCCGGCGTTCCGCGATTTTCTCGAGGGACTCGGTTACCCGTACACGACCGAATACGACAATCCCGCGTACAGATTCTTCCTCGGATAAATACTCACCCACGCGATGTCGCACGAGTCGTTCATGGAGGCGGCGATCGACCAGGCGCGCCGCGGACTCGCCTCGGGCGAAGTGCCGATCGGCGCGGTGCTGGTGATAGGCGGCGAGATCATCGCGCGCGCCTACAACCGGCCGATTACCTCCGTCGACCCAACCGCGCACGCCGAAGTCGTCCTGCTGCGCGCCGCAGCGAAAGCGACCGGCAACTACCGGTTAACCGATGCCACGGTCTACGTGACGCTCGAGCCGTGCCTGATGTGCGTCGGGGCGCTGGTGCACGCGCGCGTGAAAGAGGTCGTCTACGGCGCGGTCGAGCCGAAGACGGGAGCGCTGGTGTCGTCGATGCGAGCGCTGGAGACGCCCGGGCTGAATCATCGCTTCGCGGTGACCGGCGGCGTGCTCGAGGAGCAGTGCCGAGGGCTGGTGCAGGAATTCTTTCGCGCCAAGCGACAGCGTACGTAGTGTGTACCGTAGGTAGTGTCCGGCGTTAGCCGGACCGTGATCTAGGTCTAGGCAACGTACGGAATGGTCTGAGGGCCTTGCGGCAACACGCACAGCGTCGCCCCGGGCCCGGCCTTCTCGAGCGCGTCCTTCACCGCCGTCGACACATCGTCAATCGGCGCGAAGTGGGCCTGCCGGAGATCCTCCGGGCCGAGTCCGCTCGTCTTGATCAGCACGCGCGCCTTCATCAGGATCTGCGCCTGGATCTGCACCTGCCACTGGTCGGGCGCCGAGTAGCCGGGCGCGCAGATCATTTCCAGCAGTCCCTGCGGATCCGGCCGCGACGCGAGCACCTCGCCGTAGCTGCCGTGATTGGGCAGGCCGTCGCGGCACTCGGCGGCGCAGACGATCGTGCCGCCTGGCTTGACGATCTTCGCGGCGGCCGACATCCCCTTCACCGCCTGATACAGGTTCTGATCCAGCGGGTATCCGGAGTTGCTGGTCAAGACGACGTCGAACGCCGCGGGCACGGCGCGCATCGCCGTGTCCGTCGCAGAGGCGCAGGCGAGGCGATGCTCCTCGAGCAGATCTCCCGCGAACACCTTGGTGATCTTCTGGTCGCGGTTCAGCGTGACGTCGATCGAGAACGTCACCGGCACCATCCGCGCGATCTCCCGCACGTCGTCGTGAATCGGATTCCCCTCGGTGATGCCCCAGGTGGCGTTGGGGTGGCCGATGCGCCGCGCGTCGTGCAGCGTCATCACCGTCTCGAGCGCGGCCAGGCCCGGCGCCACCATCTTCGGTCCGCCGCTGAAGCCCGCGAAGAAGTGCGGTTCGACAAAGCCGGTCGTGATGCGCACGTCGGCTTTCAGCCATTCGCGATTGAGCAGGACGCGGACGCCGGTGCTGGTCGTGCCGACGTGTTCGAGCACCGACCCGTCGCGGCTGTTGTGGTTGATGACCCGGCACTTCGAGACGATCTCGGGGCCGAGCATCCGCTCGAGTTCTTCGGCGGTGTTGACGCGGTGGGTGCCGGTGGCGATCAGGACGGTGACGTCCTCCATGCGCACGCCGGGCAGCTCCGCAAAGAGCGCCTCCAGCGTGTCGCGGCGAGGCTGTGCGCGCGTGATGTCGCAGACCGAGATCGCGATCTACTGGCCGGGGCGCACCAGGTCCCGCACCGGGGGCCGGCCGATGGGCGCGCGCATCGCTTCGCGCAACGCCGCGTGCGCGTCAGGCACCGGCGCCCGGTAGACCGGCTCGATAATCGTCAGCCGTTGGTCGGGCAGGTCGACGTCCAGCCCCTCGGTTCCATAATCCAGTCGCAGTTTCACGGCACCGGAGTGTACTATCCCGCCCTGCGACCATGTGGCAGCACAACTATCATCCCGTCGGCGGAAGCCTTGGCATGTCGGCCGTCCTCGCGGCCGTGCCGATCGTCGTCCTGTTCTTCATGCTTGGCGTGAAGCGCAAGCCGGCGTGGGTGGCCGCGCTCGCGGCGCTGGCCTCGGCGCTGATCGTGGCGCTCGCCGTCTACCGGATGCCGATCGACCTGGCGCTCATCTCCACCGTCTACGGCGCTGCCTACGGACTCTTCCCGATCGCGTGGATCGTCTTCACCTCGATCATGCTCTACCGCCTCGCGGTCGATACCGGCAAGTTCGAGATCATCAAGGACTCGGTTGGCGGCCTGACCGACGATCGCCGCCTGCAGGCGATGTTCATCGCCTTCTCGTTTGGCGCGTTCATCGAGGGCGCGGCCGGCTTTGGCGCACCGGTCGCCGTGTCGGGCGCGATGCTCGCCGGCCTCGGTTTCTCCCCCTTCTACGCCGCCGGCATCTGCCTGCTCGCCAACACCGCGCCGGTCGCGTTCGGCTCGATCGGTATTCCGGTCATCACGCTGGCCAACGTCACGGGACTGCCGGTGATGCCGCTCAGCGCGATGGTCGGACGGCTCTGCGCGATGATGTCCGTCTTCATCCCGGGTTACCTGATCGTCGTCATGGCCGGACCGCGGCGCGCGCTCGAAGTGCTGCCGGCGATTCTCGCGTGCGGCCTCTCGTTCGCGGGCATGCAGTTCTACGTCTCGAATTACATCGGCCCCGAGCTGACCGACATCATGAGCTCGCTCACCTGCATCATCGTCATGGTGGCGGTGCTGAAGCTGTGGAAGCCGAAGACCATCCTTCGACTCGAGGGCGACCAGCCGGTGAGCGCGGCTGTGAAGCGGCATTCGACCGGCGAGCTGTTCATGGCGTGGGTGCCCTACCTGCTGCTCGTGGTCTTCGTGCTGGCGTGGGGGGAGCCGCAAATCAAGGGTGCGCTCGATCGCTGGACGCACAGCCTGCTGCCGTCGTTCCTGCCGGTAGGCCAGGCGCTGAATGGCCTCAACGTCCCCGGGCTGCACAACGTCATCACGCGCATCCCGCCCGTGACGCCGGCGCCCGCGCCATACGCCGCGGTGTTCGCGTTCAACTGGTTGAGCGCGTCGGGAACAGCATGCTTCCTCGCGATCCTGGCGACGGCGCTGGTGTTACGCGTGAAACCGAGGCGGCTGGCCAACCTGTACGTGGCGACGTTCAAGCAGCTGTCGATGGCGATGCTCACGATCGCGTCGATGCTCGGTCTCGCGTATTTGATGAATTACTCGGGGATGACCTCGACGCTGGGGCTGGCGCTGGCTGGAACGGGTGTGGCGTTTCCGTTCTTCAGCGCGGTGGTCGGCTGGCTGGGGGTGTTCCTGACCGGGAGCGATACGTCCGCGAACGCGCTCTTCGGCAACCTGCAGGTGGTGACGGCCAACGCGCTGGGCCTCAATCCGGTGCTGACCGCGTCGGTGAACTCGGCCGCCGGCGTGATGGGCAAGATGATTTCGGTGCAGAGCATCGCGGTCGCGGTCGCGGCCACCGGCATGTCGACAGCGGATGAAAGCCGGCTGTTCCGCTTCACCATCAAGCACAGCGTGCTGCTGATGATCGTCATGGGTCTCGTGTCGTTGCTCTACGCCTACGTGTTCCCCGGATACGTGCCGCAGGTCACGCCCGAATAGGCCTGCACACCGCTGCATGCGGTGTGTAAACCGACCAACGCGATTCTTGACTTGCCCTGCTGGCAGAGGTATTTTCGCCATTCCCAACCGGCCTCACACCGTCCCGCACATAGGCAATTCGTAGGAGGAATCCAGATGAAGGGCTCCATGAGGAGTTTCTCTCTTCTCGCGCTCAGCCTGTTGCTCGCGACCGGTGTCGCCTGGGCGCAGGGCACCGCGCAACTCAACGGCCGCGTGGCCGACGAGAGCGGCGCGGTGCTGCCAGGCGTCACGATCACCATCACGCACACGGATACCGGCTTCACCCGGAGCGCGGTCACCGACGAGACCGGCAACTGGGTCATGCCGAACCTGCCGATCGGTCCCTACAAGCTCGAGGTCGCGCTGCAGGGATTCCGCACCTACGTGCAGACCGGCATCGTGCTGCAGGTCAATGCCAATCCCGTCATCAACGCGACGCTGGGCCTGGGCAATCTCGAGGAGACCGTCTCGGTCGAAGCGGCCGTGCCGCTGGTTGACGTGCGAAGCGCGGGCATCAGCGAAGTGGTCGAACAGGAGCGGCTGGTCGAGCTGCCACTGCAGGGCCGACAGGTCACCGACTTGATCGTGCTCGCGGGCTCGGCGGTCAATGAAGGGACGCTCTCGGCGTTGAGCAACTCGGGCAGTGTTGCGATCTCCGTCGCCGGCGGACTGCGCAACGGTGTCGAGTACACGCTCGACGGCGCGATGCACAACAACACCTACGACAACGTCAACCTGCCGTTCCCGTTTCCGGACGCGCTGCAGGAGTTCCGTGTCGCCACCGGCGGCCTCTCCGCCGAAAACGGCATGCACTCGGCCGCGGCCGTCAACGCCGTCGTCAAGTCGGGCACCAACACGCTGCGCGGCAACGCGTTCGAGTTCCTGCGCGACAGCCGCTTCAACGCGGCGAGTCCGTTCTCCCCGATTCAGGCAAACGGCAAGAAGCTCGGCGACGGCCTGAACCGCAATCAGTTTGGCGGCACGGTGGGCGGCCCGGTCGTTCGCGACAAGCTGTTCTTCTTCGGCGGATACCAGCGCACGCGGCTCCGCTCGACGCCGCCCGATCGCGTGGCGTTCGTGCCGACGGCCGCCATGCTGGCCGGCGACTTCACCGCACTCGCGTCCGCGGCCTGCAACGGCGGCCGCCCGGTCACGCTGCGCGCGCCGTTCGTGAACAACCGGATCAATCCGGCGCTCATGAGCCCGGCGGCGGTGAAGATTGCGACCTCCGGGTTTCTCCCCTCGTCCACCGACCCGTGCGGCGAAATCCGCTACAGCGTGCCGCTCGAAAACAACGACGAGGAGTACGTCGTCCGCGCCGACTACCAGTTGAGCGCCAACCACTCGATCTTCGGGCGGTATTACGACACCTTCGAGCGGCGTCCGCCGAACCTGGCGAAGACGAAGAACATCCTCACGCTGGTGAGCGGCAACAACCCGAACATGAACAAGCGGGCGCAGATGACCGCGCTCGGCGATACGCGCGTGTTCGGCGCCAACACCGTCAACTCGTTCCGCGTGACGCTGGTGCGCACCGCGACCCGTTCGAACGTGCCGGCGGAGCAGTTCTTCGACGCGCCGTCGGTCGGCGTCAAGCTGTATTCGTACGTGCCCGGCGTGATGGCGGTCAGCGTGTCTAACGCCTTCGCGTTCTCGGGCGCGAGCGCTGTCGGTGCGGATGTCTACAACCATTCGTACCAGGCGTCGGACGACGTCCAGATCGTCCGCGGCCGGCACGAGCTCGCTTTCGGCACCAACGTCGCGTATTCGATTCTCGACTCGTCGAATTCAGCGCAGGCCGCCGGCAACTTCACGTTCAATGGCCGCGCCACCGGGCTCTCGCTGTCGGACTTCTTCACCGGGCACGTGAGCCGGCTGCAGCACGGCGCCCCCGGCATCCTCGACAACCACCAGTGGTACCTGGGACTATTTGCGCAGGACACCTGGAGATTGTCGGAGCGCGTGACGCTGAATACGGGTCTTCGCTGGGAGCCGTACTTCGGCACCAACTTCGACAACGGCGCCATCTCCAACTTCGTGCTCGACAACTTCAAGAAGGGCATCAAGAGCACGGTCTACACCAACGCGCCGGCTGGCCTCATCTACCCGGGCGATCCCGGATTCCCGGAAGGCAAGACCGGACTCAACAAGCAGTGGCTGAACTTCTCGCCGCGCCTCGGCCTGGCCTGGGATCTCAGCGGAGACGGCCGCACGGCGGTGCGCTCCTCCTACGCGATCAACTACGACTATCCGGGCGCCGTCTTCCAGCAGGTCGCGGTGCAGGCCGCGCCGTTCAATAACCGCATCGATCTCAGCGGCGACCTGCCGTTCGAAGATCCATACGCCGGCGTCCCCGGCGGACAGCGGCATCCGGTGCCAAGCCCGATTCCGAGCAACGTCGTGTTCCCCGGCTTCGGCTCGTACTCGGCCATCGATCCGGGCATCAACTCGACGCGCGTCCAGTCGTGGAACGCGACCATCGAGCGGCAGTTGGGCGCCGCGTGGCAGGTGTCGGCGTCGTACCTGGGCAGCTACCTCGATCGGCTGTGGGGCGGGGTTCCGCTCAACCCGGGCGTCTTCCTCGGCCTGGGACCCTGCACGCTCCAGGGCGTCGCGTATCCGGTCTGCACGACCGCCGCAAACCTGGAGCAGCGCCGCACCCTGACGCTGCAGAATCCGAACGAAGGGAAGCTCCTGTCGTACGTCTCCCAGTACTCGGCCATCGGCACGCAGCACTACAACGGATTGAAGCTGTCGTTCCGCCGCCGCTCGGTGAACGGCATCAGCCTCAGCGGCAACTACACGCTGTCGACGTGCGAGACCGACACGCCGGTCAGCGGCAAGTTCGTGCAGTTCAGCGACGGCTACACGGATCCCACCAACCCCTCCTACGATCTCGGCAACTGCCCGCAGAACCGCCGGCAGATCGGCAGCATGACGTTGGGGTACGTGACGCCGCAGTTCGACAACGGCGTGCTGCGCGTGCTGGCCTCCGATTGGCGGGCGTCGGGCATCTACACGATGCGGTCGGGCGACTGGCTCACCGTGACGACGACACAGGAGCTCGCGGGCACGGGTGTGACCGGCCAGCGCGTCAACCAGGTCAACGACGATCCCTATGGCGATAAGACGCTGACCAACTATCTCAACGCCGCGGCATTCGCGTTTCCGGCGCCGGGCACGCTCGGCAACGAGCGCGCGCGCAGCATCGAGGGGCCGGGATTCTGGAGCGTCGATCTGTCGCTGGCCAGGCTCCTGCCCGTGGGCAACGCGCAGACGCTCGAAGTGCGCGTCGAGACGTTCAACCTGCTGAACCACTTCAACTGGGGCAATCCCGCCACCAGCCTCGACGCGGGCACGTTCGGCCGGATCACGAGCCAGTCCGGCAACTCACGCATCATGCAGTTCGCCGTCAAGTACGGCTTCTAACGGACCGAGGTTTCCTATGACCATTCGAACCATTCTTGGCGCGGCCGTCGCATCGGCGCTGCTTGCGGCGCCGGCGTTGGCGCATCACTCGGTGTCGTCGGAGTTCGACACCAAGAACTGCAGGGACTTCACCGGCACGCTGACCGGCGTCAGCTGGCAGAACCCCCACATGCACTTCAATGCTGACGTGAAGGATGCGAGCGGCAAGGTGGAGTCCTGGTCGTTCCAGGGCTACTCGACGCTGACGATGACCAGAGCGGGCACCAGCCGGCAGGACTTCCTCGACAACGTCGGGAAGGAAATCTTCGTGCGAGGCTGCCTCGCGAGAAGTGGCACCCAGCACAAGGCCGCCGCGGGCGTACTCAAGCTTGCCGATGGACGCATGCGCCAGGTCGGCCAGCTCCAGGACAACAACTAATGGCTTCCACACTTCGCCTTCGTCTCGGCGTCGCGTCGATCGCGGCGCTCGCCCTCGTCTACCTCCTCGCGCCGGCCGCCGGCGCCCAGAATCCTGAGTACAGGTACAAGGTGATGGCGCCGGGCGGTCCCGCGCCGCGAACCGCCGACGGTCATCCCGATTTGTCCGGCGTCTGGTGGCCGAATCGCACCGGCATTCCGCACGTCGAAAACCAGGTCGAGCCCGGCGACAAGTTCGGCGTCGATCCGGCGGCGCTGAGGCAGTTCGACGCCCGGGCCACGCCCGAAGAGCGGCCGTCGTTCCAGCCATGGGCGCAGGAAAAGATCAAGACGATGACCGCCACGCAAAGCGAGCGCGCGAAGCTGTCGGTCAACTGCATGCCTCGCGGCCTGCCGGCGATCTGGCTGAGCAACACCTACGCGATCCAGTTCGTGCAGACGCCGGGACAACTGGTGCAGCTGATCGAAGTCCTCAACAACTTCAGGGTCATCCCCACCGACGGCCGTCCGCATCCGAAGAATCCCGACCCCTTGTTCCATGGCAACCCATCGGGCCGCTGGGAAGGCGACACGCTCGTGGTCGAGTCGGTCGGCTTCGACGAGCGGACGTTTGTCAGCAACAACGGCACCTGGTTCCACAGCGACGATCTGAAGGTGACGGAGCGCATCTCGCGGCCGTCGATGAATTACCTGCAGGTGCAGATCACCGTCGAGGATCCGAAAGTGCTGACCAAGCCGTGGACCTCCGCCGTGCGCAACTGGACGCGGACCACCGAGCGCGTCGGCGAGTTCTATTGCACCGACAACCCGGACATCGGCGAGTTCGAGAAGATCATCGAACAGGAAAAGGCCAAGTAGAAGTGGAAAGCGTCATGACGCGCTCGCTCACAACTCTCTCGTGCCTCGCACTGGCGCTGCTCCTGGCGGCGAACGTCGCCTCGGCGCAGGGCACCGCGCAACTCAACGGCCGCGTGGCCGACGAGAGCGGCGCGGTGCTGCCGGGCGTCACGGTCACCGCGACGCAGACCGACACCGGGTTCACCCGTACCACGGTGACCGACGACACGGGGGAGTGGCTCATGCCCAACCTCCCGATCGGGCCGTACACGCTCGAGGTCTCGCTGCAGGGTTTCCGTACCTACGAGCAGACGGGTATCGTCCTGCAGGTCAACGCGAACCCGACGATCACCACCGCGCTCGCGGTCGGCAACCTGGAAGAGACCGTATCGGTCGATGCGGCGGCGCCGCTGGTTGACGTGCGCAGTGCCGGCATCAACGAGGTCGTCGAGCAGTCGAAGATCGTGGAGCTGCCGCTGCAGACGCGGCAGGTGACCGACCTGATCCTGCTCGCGGGCGGCGCGGTCAATACCGGTTCGGTGACCCAGCTCGGCGTCGCCAAGAGCGTGGCGATCTCGGTGGCGGGCGGCCTGCGCAACGGCGTCGAGTACACCCTCGACGGCGCGATGCACAACAACACCTACGACAATTCCAACCTGCCGTTTCCGTTCCCGGACGCGCTGCAGGAGTTCAGCGTCGCCACCGGCGGCCTCTCCGCCGAGAACGGGATGCACTCGTCCGCGTCGGTGAACGCCGTGACCAAGTCGGGCACCAACACGCTGCACGGCAACGCCTTCGAATTCTTCCGCGACAGCAAGTTCAACGCGGCCGGCGCGCTGGCGCCGATCGGCCCCGCCGGCAAGAAGAAGGGTGACGGCCTCAGCAAGAACGTCTTCGGCGGCACGCTGGGCGGCCGGATCATCCGCGACAAGCTGTTCTTCTTCGGCGGCTACGAGCGCACGCGCATCCGCCAGATCACGCCGGACAACCTCGCGTTCGTGCCGACCGCCGCGATGCTGGCGGGCGACTTCACCGCCGCGGCCTCGCCCGCGTGCAACGCCGGCCGCCAGGTGAATCTCCTGGCGCCGTTTGTCGGCAACCGGATCAATCCCGCGCTCTACAGCCCGGCGGCGGTGAAGATCACGCAGTTCGAGATGTTCCCGAAGTCGACCGACCCCTGCGGCGAGATGCGCTACAGCCTGCCGATGGACAACAACGACGAGCAGTACGTCAGCCGCGTTGATTACCAGTGGGGCGCGAACCATTCGCTCTTCGGCCGCTACATGGACACTTTCGAGCGTCGTCCGCCAACGCTCGCGCAGACGCGCAACCTGCTGACCTTGCGCGGCACGCCGAATATCTCCAAGCGCGCCCAGACGTCCGCCTTCGGCGACACGCAGGTCTTCGGCGCCAACACGGTCAACTCGTTCCGCGTGACCTACGTGAAGACGTCCACCAAGTCGAACCAGCCGCCCGAGACCTTTTTCGACGCCCCGTCGCTCGGCATCCCGGTCCACACCTACATCCCGGGGCTGCTGTCGCTGAGCGTGACCAACGGCTTTACCTTCTCGGGAGGCCCGTCGGTCGGCGCGGTGTCGGACAACGCCGCCTACCAGATGCAGGACGACTTCTCGAAGGTGATCGGACGTCACCAGACATCGTTCGGCGCGAACATCGCCTACTCGACCCTCGATCAGATGAACGCCGCACTCTCGGTCGGCGACTTCATCTTTAACGGCCGCGCGACCGGCCTGGGCCTGGCGGACTTCCTCACCGGCCAGGTCTCGCAGTTCCGCCACGGCGCGCCTGGGCTGCTGATCACCAACCAGTGGTACATCGGGCTCTACACCCAGGACACCTGGCGAACGACCGATCGCCTGACCCTCAACCTGGGCCTGCGCTGGGAGCCGTATCTCGGCACGAACTTCGAGAACAACGCGATCTCGAACTTCAGCATGGACAACTTCCGCAAGGGCATCCGCAGCACGCAGTTCGTCAACGCGCCGCTCGGCCTGATCTATCCCGGCGACCCGGGCTTCCCTCCGGGGCAGAGCGGGTTGAACAAGAACTGGACGAATCTCTCGCCGCGCGTCGGCGCCGCGTGGGACGTCACCGGCGACGGACGCCTGGCGATGCGCTCGTCGTACGCCCTCAACTATGACTTCGCCGGCGCCGTCTTCCAGAACACCGCCGTGCAGGCCGCGCCCTTCAACAACCGGCTCGATCTGATCGGCAACTATCCGTTCGACGATCCGTACCGGATCATCGCCGGTGGCCAGCAGCATCCGGTCACGGGCGCGCCACCCAAGGACGCGAAGTTCCCGGGCGCCGGCTCCTATGCGGCGATCGATCCCAACATCAACTCGACCCGCGTGCAATCGTGGAACGTCACCCTCGAGCGGCAGATCGGCACGGCGTGGGGCGTGTCGGCGACCTACCTGGGCAGCTACATGGATCGCCTGTGGGGCCAGAACCAGCTCAATCCCGGCGTCTATCTCGGGCTTGGTCCGTGCGTGCTGCAGGGCGTGAACTATCCGGTGTGCTCCACGTCCGCGAATCTCGAGCAGCGCCGCGTGCTGTCGCTGGAGAATCCGGTCGAGGGACGGCTCCTCTCGAACGTCGCGCTCTATCAGGCGGCGGGCACGCAGACCTACCGCGGCCTGAAGCTCTCGTTCCGCCGCCGCTCGAGCGACGGCATCAGCCTCAGCGGCAACTATACGGCCGCGCACTGCGAGACCGACACGCAGGTGAGCGGCAGCTTCCTGCAGTTCAGCGCCGGGTACCAGAACCCGAACGACCCGACCTACGATCGCGGCAACTGCACGCAGAGCCAGCGCCAGATCGCGTCGTTCAACGTGGGATACAAAACGCCGGAGTTTGCCAACCGCGCACTGCGCGCGGTGGCGTCCAACTGGCGCGCGTCGGGCATCCTCAGCGCCCACACGGGCGACTGGCTGACGGTGACGACGGGCCGCGAGATCACGTTCACCGGCATCCCCGGCCAGCGCGTGAACCAGGTGCGCGACGATCCCTACACCAAGGACAAGACGCTGACGGCCTATCTCGACCCGGCCGCCTTCGCGTATCCGGCCGCGGGCACGTTCGGTGACGAGCCGAACCGGAGCATCGAAGGTCCCGGCTTCTGGAACATCGACATGGCGCTCGCCAGGCTCCTCACGCTCGGCGCGGGGCAGACCGTCGAAGTGCGCGTCGAAACGTTCAACCTGCTGAACCACTTCAACTGGGGCAACCCGGCCGTGAACCTGGATGCCGGCACGTTCGGCCGGATCACGACCCAGCAGGGCAACTCCCGCATCATGCAGTTCGCCGTCAAGTACGGCTTCTGAGGATCAGCGAGATGAAATTGAAACTTGCCATCATGATCGGCCTCGCCGCCGTGCTCTGCCAGGCGGGCCAGGCCTTCGCGCATCACTCGTTCTCGGCGGAGTACGACATCAACAAGGTGCTCGTGCTCAAGGGCGTGATCACGAAGGTCGAATGGACCAACCCGCACGTGCGGTTCTACGTCGACGTCAAGGACGACAAGGGTGTCGTCACCAACTGGGATCTCGAGCTCATGAGCCTGAATACGCTGACGCGCGCCGGCTGGAACAAGTATGACCTCAAGGTCGGAGAGAGCGTGACGGTCACCGCCTACCTGGCGGTCGACGGCTCGAAGCGCGGCAACGCGAGAGGCAACATCACGCTGGCGGACGGCCGGCAGGTGATGGCGGGCGATGCCGGACGCAGCAACCAGGAGACCCAGCGATGAAGACGCGCATCATCTGCTCACTCGCCGGGGCCGCCGCGCTGGCGGTGCTGTTGTTGCCGGTGGCGTCATCACCGATCGCCGCGCAGGGTCGTGGCCGCGCCGCCGGTCCTCCGGCGGGCCCTGCGCCCCGTCTCCCGAACGGCACGCCGGATTTCTCGGGCGTGTTGATGGGCGGCGGCGGTGTCTCGATGCGAAACCTCAAGCCCGGCGACACGCTGACGCTCCTGCCTGAAGCGAAGAAGCTCCAGGACTCGCGGCTCGCCAAGGACGATCCCGAGGCCAACTGCCTGCCGACCGGCGTGCCGCGCATGAATCCGTATCCATGGCGGATGGTGCAGTCGATCGACATGAAGTACATCTTCATCCTCTTCGAGGGGAACATCCACAGCTACCGGCAGATCTTCCTCGACGGACGCAAGCACCTCTCGGATCCCGATCCCACCTGGTACGGCCACTCGATTGGCCACTGGGAAGGCGACACGCTGGTCGTCGACACCGTCGGCTTCAACGACAAGTTCTGGTTTGGCGCGACCGGCCTTCCGCACACGACCAGGCTTCACACCGTCGAGCGCTTCACGCGCGCCGACGCCAACACGATGCTGTGGGATATCACCATCGACGATCCCGGCGCCTACGCCAAGCCGTTCACGGTGCAGACCCGTGCGCGCTACGAGCCGAGCTGGGAGCTGATGGAATACATCTGCCAGGAAAACGAGACCAGCGCCGAGCACATTCGCGGGTTCGCGAACAGCCCGAGCGCCAACGGCGCCGCGCCGCAGTAAGACGGAGGCCACGAAGGACACGAAGATCACGAAGGTCACAAAGACCTTTAGTGCGCTCGTGTGCTTCGTGACCTTCGTGGTCTTCGTGGTTAATTCGTTGCGTAGGAGGATGAGATGACGCGCTTTTTGAGGATGGCATGGGTTGCGCTCGTGCTGCTCGGGTTGAGCAGCGCCGCGTGGGCGCAGGGCACGGCGCAGTTGAACGGTCGCGTGACCGACGAAAGCGGCGCCGTGCTGCCCGGCGTCACCGTCACCGCGACGCAGACCGACACCGGGTTCGTCCGCACCACGGTGACCGACGACACCGGCACCTACGCCATGCCGAACCTGCCGCTCGGGCCCTACAAGCTGGAAGTCTCGCTGCAGGGGTTCAAGACCTACGCACAGACCGGCATCGTGCTGCAGGTCAACACCAACCCGGTCATCAACGCGTCGCTGGGCGTGGGCAACCTCGAGGAGACGGTGGCGGTCGAAGCCGCCGCGCCGCTGGTCGACGTCCGCAGCGCCGGCATCAGCCAGGTCGTGCAGCAGGAGCAGATCGTCCAACTGCCGCTGCAGGGCCGCAATGTCACCGACCTGATCATGCTGGCGGGGTCGGCGGTCAACACCGGCAAGGTCCTGTCGAACCTGAATCGCAACGACGGCGTCGCGATCTCGGTGGCGGGCGGACTGCGCACCGGCGTCTCGTACACGCTTGACGGCGCTCTCAACAGTGACTTCTACGACAACACCAACCTGCCGTTTCCGTTTCCGGACGCGCTGCAGGAGTTCAGCGTCGCCACCAGCGGCCAGTCGGCGTCCAACGGCATGCACTCGGCGGCGTCGGTGAACGCGGTGACCAAGTCGGGTACCAACAGCCTGCACGGCAACGCCTTCGAGTTCCTGCGCGACAGCCGGTTCAACGCGCCGGCGTACTTCGCGCCGGTTGGCGCCGACGGCAAGAAGCAGAAGGACGGCCTCAACCGCAACCAGTTCGGCGGCACGCTCGGTGGTCCCATCTTGCGCGACAAGCTCTTTTTCTTCGGCGCCTACCAGCGCACGCGCGCCCGGCAGTTGTCCAACGACAACGTCGCCTTCGTGCCGACTGCGGCGATGCTCGCCGGCGACTTCACGGCCGCCGCGTCGCCCGCATGCAACGCCGGCCGGCAGGTCACGCTGCGCGCGCCGTTCGTGAACAACCGGGTGAGTCCCGCCCAGTACAGCCCGGCGGCGCTGAAGATCATCAACTCCGGCTTCATTCCCAAGTCGGACGATCAGTGCGGCGAAATCCGCTACAGCGTGCCGCTCGACGACAACAACGGGCAGGGCGTGGCGCGGATCGACTTTCAGTTGAACGGCAACCACTCGATCTTTGGACGCTACCTGAATCACATTGAGGCGCGCCCGGCGACGCTCGAGCGCACGCACAACATCCTCGCGATCCGGAACATCTTCGGACCGAAGAGCCGCAAGAAGGCGCAGACACTCGCCCTTGGCGACACGCAGGTGTTCGGCTCGAGCACCGTCAACGCGATCCGCGCCACCTACGTCCGGACGTCCACGCGCTCCAACGCGCCGGCGGACGAGTTCTTCGACGCCCCCTCGCTCGGCATCCCCATCTACACCTATGTGCCTGGCGTGATGGCGCTCTCCGTGACCAACGGCTTCTCCTTCTCGGGTGGAAGCTCGGTGGCCGGTGTCGTCGACAACCGCGCGTATCAGATCCAGGACGACTTCTCGAAAGTCTGGGGCCGGCACCAGTTGTCGGCCGGCGTGAACATCGCCTACGCGACGCTCGACTCCTTCGACTACGCGAATGCCGCGGGCAACTTCGCGATCAACGGCAGCGTCACCGGCATCGGCCTCGCCGACTTTCTTGTCGGCCAGGTCTCGACCTTGACCCACGGGACGCCAAGCATCCTGCACAACTATCAGTGGTACAACGGCGTCTACGGGCAGGACTCGTGGCGCGCGGCCGAGCGGCTGACGCTGAATGTCGGCCTTCGCTGGGAGCCCTACTTCGGCACCTGGTCGAAGAACGGCGCGATCTCGAACTTCTCCCCCGACAACTTCGCCAAGGGCATCCGCAGCACGCAGTTCGTGAACGCGCCTCCCGGCCTGCTCTATCCCGGCGACGCCGGCTTCCCCAAGGGCAACACCGGGTTGAACAAGCAGTGGAAGAACTTCTCGCCGCGTCTCGGGCTCGCGTGGGACGTCAGCGGCAACGGTCGTCTCGCCGTTCGCTCGTCGTACGCCGTCAACTACGACATCCCGACCGCGATCTTCCAGCAGGTGCCCGCGTCGGGCGCGCCGTTCGGCAACCGGCTCGCGTTGACCCAGGCCGGCAACATCCCGCTCGACGATCCGTACCGCAACTATCCCGGCGCGCACGTCCTGCCGGTTGCGGTGCCACCTCCGGTCAACGTCGTGTTTCCGAACCAGGGTTCGTACGCGGCGATCGATCCGAACATCAACTCGACGCGCGGCCAGTCGTGGAACGTCACCCTCGAGAAGCAGCTCGGGTCGACGTGGCAGGTGGCGGCGAGCTACCTGGGCACCTACCTCGATCGCATCTGGGGCCAGGATGCGCTCAATCCCGGCGTTTACATGGGCCTCGGCCCCTGCACGATCCGCGGCGTGTCGTATCCGGTCTGCTCGACGACCGCGAACACCGATGCGCGGCGCGTCTTCTCGCAGGTGAGCGCCGAGGCGGCCCAGAAATACTCGTACGTATCGCAGTACCGGGCGATCGGCACGCAGGCGTATCGCGGCTTGAAGCTGTCGTTCCAGCGCCGTGGCGCCAACGGTCTCACGCTCGGCGGCAACTACACCGTGTCGCACTGCGAGACCGATACGCCGGTCACCGGCAACTTCGTGCAGTTCCAGAACACGTGGCTCAAGCCCGGCGATCCCTCCTACGAGCGTGGCAACTGCCCGTACAACCAGCGCATCATCTCGAACTGGACGGCCGGGTACCTGACGCCGCAGTTCTCCAACTCGGCGCTGCGCGTCATCGCCTCCAACTGGCGCGTCTCGGGCATCGTCACCGCCAACACGGGAAGCTGGCTGACCGTGACGACGACGAGAGATATCGCGTTCACCGGCATTCCCTCGCAGCGCGTGAACCAGGTCAGCGAGAATCCGTACGGCGACAAGTCACTCACCAACTTCCTCAACCCGGCAGCGTTTGCGTTCCCCGCCAGCGGGACCTACGGTAACGAAGCGGCCCGGAGTATCGAAGGGCCGGGATTCTGGAAGGTCGACATGTCGATCGCGCGGGTGATCAACGTCTCGGCCCAGCGGACCGTGGAGCTTCGCGTCGAGGCGTTCAACCTGACCAACAATGTCAACTGGGGCGATCCCAACACCAGCCTGGATGCAGGGACCTTCGGCCGCATCACCACCCAGGTGGGCGACCCGCGCATCATGCAGTTCGCCATCAAGTACGGCTTCTAGGAGGATTCGATGAACATCATGAAGGCGCTCGGCGCGGCGGTGGTGATGGCGGGACTGCTTCTCGTCCCGGCGTCGCCATCATTGGCGCATCACTCGTTTGCCGCCGAGTTCGACGGCGGCAACTGCAAGGACTTCAGCGGCAAGCTCACCAAGGTGGAGTGGACCAACCCGCACGGGTTCTTCTACGTTGACGTCAAGGACGCCACGGGCAAGGTGCAGAACTGGTCGTTTCAGACCTACGCGCTGATCACGCTGCGCCGGGCGGGCACCACGCGTGAGCTCTTCCTCGACAACGTCGGCAAGGATGTCTCGGTGAGAGGGTGCCTCGCGAAGAACGGCCGCGAGCACTACGCGGCCGCCGGCTCGCTCAAGTTCGCGTCAGACGGTGTGCTGCGGCAGATGGGCCAACTTCAGGACTAGATGACCATGACACTTCATCTTCGCTACAGCATTGCGTGCGCGACGGCGGTGGCGCTCACCGGCGTCCTGTCGACCTCCGTCGGCGCCCAGACACAGGCGGCCAAGCCGACCGAATACCTGATCAAGCCGTTGCCGCCCGGCGGCCCGGCGCCGAAGCTCGCGGATGGCCATCCTGACTTGTCGGGCCACTGGCTGCCCAATGGCGCGGGCCAGGGCGTGAGCGGCCGCTTCGGCGTCGATCCGGCTGCGCTCGGCCAGTTCGATCGCCGCGCGAACCCGGAGGAGCCGCCTTCGTTCCAGCCGTGGGCCGAGGCAAAAATCAAGAGCATGACGGAGACGGAGAAGGAGCTGGCCAAGTCGTCGGTGAACTGCATGCCGCGCGGCGTGCCGGCGATCTGGCTGCAGAATCCGTATTCGACCGTCATCGTGCACACGCCGGCGATGATGGCGCAGCTCTACGAGGTGCTGAACAACTGGCGCCTCATCCACACCGACGGACGGCCGGTGCCCAAGAGCCCGGAGCCCTGGTTTCACGGCAACAGCACGACGCGCTGGGACGGCGACACGTTCGTCGTCGAGTCGGTGGCGTTCGACGATCGCACCTACATCATGCCGAACGGCTGGTTCCACAGCGACGAGCTGAAGGTCACCGAACGCTACACCCGGCCGTCGATGAACTACCTGTTCGTCCAGATCACGGTCGAGGACCCGAAGGTGCTGACCAAGCCCTGGAAGTCGGCCAACCGCCGCTGGACGCTGGGCAACGGCGAGGTTTACGAGTTCTACTGCGACAACAACAAGGACGTCGAGGAACTCAACAAGCTGAAGGAAGTCGAGAGCAAGGCCAAGTAAGCCGGCTCGATGCTAGACTTGAAGGGCTGGAGAGGTGGCCGAGTGGTTGAAGGCGGCAGTCTCGAAAACTGTTGTAGGGGAAACTCTACCGCGAGTTCGAATCTCGCCCTCTCCGCCATCCTTCGCTCTTGATGCGCGTGAAGGATGCCCGCCATAGCCGCTTCGCGGCGGGGCGCGCCAGCCCTCCTTCCCCCCTCACCCCCGATAAATCACTCCACCTGAACAAGCAGGAATGACAGGCCAGGCCAATCGCATCCGACGTTCGTTTGTAATGGAAGAAGCGGTGGCCATCCTGGCGCGAACGCCGGCGGCGCTCGATGCGTTGCTGCGCGGTCTTCCGGACGGCTGGGTCGTGGCCAACGAAGGCGGCGACACCTGGAGTCCCTTCGATGTCATCGGACACTTGATCCACGGCGAGCAAACGGACTGGTTGCCCCGCGCCAGGATCATCCTCGAGCACGGCGAGGCGAGGGCCTTCGACAAGTTCGATCGCTTCGCGCAGTTGGCGGTGTCTGAGGGACGAACGCTGGCGAACGTGCTCGACGAGCTCGCGACGCTGCGCGACACCAACCTCCGTGAGCTGGCGGCAATGCGCCTGACGGACGCGGACCTCGATCGTCGAGGGCGGCACCCCGAACTTGGAGTGGTGACGCTCCGCCAGCTCCTGGCCACATGGGTGGCGCACGATCTCGATCACGTCATGCAGGTTTCGCGGGTGCTGGCCCGGCAGTACTCGGACGAAGTCGGCCCCTGGCGAGCGTATCTGCGCGTCATCAGCGGAACGCAGGGCTGATTCGACGCGTCCCGGCGACCGCTCGCGCTTACAATAGCCCCGCCATATTTTGCTGGAGACTTCATGAAGAAGAATGCTGATCGCGTGCGTGTGAGCGCCGTCGTTCTTGCCGTTGTGCTGAGTGCGGCGGGGCTGTTCGTTGGAGTGGGGGCGCAGGGCCCCTCGACTTCGCTCGGGGCAGGCTCGAACGCGCCGCGCTACAAGTTCGACCCCGACTGGCCGAAGCCGCTGCCGAACAAATGGAAGATCGGCGGCGTCATCGGGCTGGGGATCGACAAGGACGACAACGTCTGGGTCTACCAGCGGCCGACCGACCTGACGAGCCTCGAGCTCGAAGCGGAGGTCGGCGTCTCCGATTGCTGCGTGCGCGCCCCGGCGATGATCCACCTCGGTAAAGACGGGAGCGTGCTGGGCTCGTTCGACGCGCCGCAGGGACACGGCATGGACGTCGACGACCGCGGGTTCGCGTATCTCGGCCAGGACACCGTCCGGAAGTACGACACGCGGACCGGCAAGCTGGTTGGTGAGATTCCCCGCATCCCCGAGCGCGTTGGCGGCGGGCCGAACCAGGCGGCGGCAATCGCGCCGCGTGTGCCGGGGCAGGGCAATCCCGCGCCGATTACGCGCTTTCTGCTGCCGCCGCACGGACCGGGGTACAACCCGGTGGCGCTGGAGGCCGCGGAGATGAAGAAGCTGGCGGGGTTCTACGCGAAGTACCCTCCGTCCACGCCGATGATGGTCGGCACCACCGAGGAAGTGCGTGTCGACGAAGCGCACAACGAAATCTATGTCGCCGAGAACTATCTTGGCGGACGCGTGCTCGTGTTCGACCTCACCACCCTGGCATTCAAGCGCGGCTGGGGCGCCTACGGGAAGAAGCTCGCGGACATCTCGACGGATCCCGCCGACCACCAGTGGGTGGGCACCACGCCGCCGAAAGATTTTCAGTCGCACCTGGTGGTGGCCGTCTCGCGCGACGGGATGGTGTATGCCGCGGATCGTGCGGCGGAACGTGTCCAGGCGTTCACTCGAGAAGGGAAGTTCGTGAAGGAATTCGTCGTCGCCCCCTCGGGGACCAGACGTGATGAGCGCACTGGCAGCCGTGGCGCGGCGGGAGGCGTGACGTTCTCCGCCGACAAGGATCAGAAGTTCCTCTACGTCTCCGACATGAAGAACAACACGATCTGGTTCGTGAACCGCGCCGACGGCACCACTGTCGGCCGCTACGGGAGCATGGGGGAGAGCGGGGGGCAATTCTACGGCCTGGAACTGGCCGCCACCGATTCGCGTGGCAACATCTACACGGGCGAGGTCTTTCAGGGCGAACGCGTGCAGCGGCTGGTCCCGTCCGACAGCGCGCGAGGGAAGCTTCTCGAGCAGCTCTCGCGGCTGCCGTAGCGCAAACGAGATCGCGGAGGCGCGTGGCGCCTCCGCGGGCTACACAGGGCGATGCGCTTTCAGGAACGAATGGATCTGGCGTACCGCCAGGGGAATTCGCTCCTTCGGCTCCTTCCACGGGTACATGCTCACTTCGGCCTTCGGCGCGAGCATCGCGCATTCCATGGCGACGGCGAACGGATGCGCGGGCACATCGTCCGGCATGATCAGCACGGGCGTCTGGCAGCTCTTCACGAAATCGCGCGTCACGGTGAAGACGAAGTCGGGGTTGGTGCGATACATCCGGGTCAGGTATCTCTCGATCATCGCCATCGTGATGTCGGACCGGCGCTTGACCAGCTCGGGCCCCCAACCGGCCATGCTGCCGTCATAGAGCACGGTGGGCATCTCCGGCCTGAAGCCAACCGGCTGTGCCGGCACGGCGGCCACCACACGATTCGGTGCGCGCTTCAACAGGTTCCAGATGAAGGGACCGCCGATGCAGAAACCGACCACCATGAACTTGTCGATGCGCAGGTGATCCATCAGCGCGAGCTGATCGTCGGTGTGCGTATCCCACGGCCGATCGACGTCGAGCGGGCCGGTGGAGAGGCCCGTGTTGGCGTTGCGCAGGTCGGCGCCGATGACGCGGTACTCGCCCTTGAACTCCTCGAGCGGATTGAACGGCGAGGTGCGCAAGCCGGCAACCGACGAATTCAGTCCGCCGCCAGAGATGGCCAATAACGGGAAGCCGGAGCCGCCGGTGTCCTCGTAGCGGATCTTGACTCCGCCTTTCTCGAAGAAGGTCGGGGCAGGTCCCGCTGGGCCGGCCTGCTGCGCAAACACGCCTTTCGCGGCGGCGGCGATGGCCGTCGCCGCGGCGCCACCCTTCAGTATCTTGCGTCTCATCGGATCCATATGCGGGTCCTTTCGGATTCTAAGTAGTAGGTCGATGCGCGCGAAGGAACGAACGGACCTGGCGCACGGCCAGGGGAATGCGCTCCTTGGGCTCCTTCCACGGGTAGATGCTGACTTCCGCCTTCGGCGCGAGCATCGCGGCCTCCATGGCGACAACCAGCGGATGCCCCGGGACATCGTCGGGCAGGATCAGCACCGGCGTCCGGCACGTGCGCACGAAATCGCGCGTCACGGTCCAGACGAAGTCGGGTTTGTCGCGGTACATCTTGGTGAGAAATCTATCCACCATCTGCATCGTGATGTCGGGCCGGCGCTTGACCAGCTCCGGGCCCCAGCCGGTCATGTTGTTGTCGTACGAAAGGGTGGGGAGCTCGGGCCGGAACCCGCTCGGCTGTGCCAGCACCGCGCCGGCGACACGATCCGGTGCGCGCTCCAGGAGGTTCCAGATCAGCGGGCCGGCGATGCAGAAGCCCATCACCATGAACTTGTCGATGCCGAGGTGATCCATCAGACCGATGTGGTCATCGGTATAGGAATCCCACGGCCGGTCGACTTCGAGCGGGCCGGTCGACTGGCCGTCGATGGTGTTGCGCAGGTCCGACGCGATGCATCGGAACTCGCCCTTGAACTCTTCGATCGGGTTATAGGGCGATGTCCGGATCAGGCCGGCGATCGTCGATGCGCCCAATCCTCCGCCGGCGATGAGCAGCAACGGGAAGCCGGAACCGAACTCCTCGTAATGGATGCGAACGGGGCCTTTTTCGTAGAAGGGCATGGTGAAGCGGACTATAGCGCAACACACCGGCTGGCTGTTATGGGATGCTGCCGACATGCGGCGGTTCGCGTGCATCGCGTCGCTACTCGTTTTCCTTGGGGTATCGGGGTCGACCCAGGGCCCCGCCCTCGAACTGTTGCCCGTCCAAGGCAATGTCAGGATGCTCGCGGGAGCGGGCGGCAACATCACGGTGCAGGTCGGCCGGGACGGCGTCCTGTTGGTCGACTCCGGCATAGCCGCGATGAGCGACACGGTCGTGGAGGCGATCTGGATCATCGAAGGCGCCGCGCCCCAGCAACTGAGCGACGCAGGCTTGACGGCCACCGTGACGACGCGGATTCACCGGTACGGGAATCTCCTGACGATCGTCTTCATCATCAACGACCCGGCCTATCTGACCGCGCCGTACATTCGCGAATCCAGCTGGATCGCCGATCCCAACCAGGTCATCCCCCCATACCCGTGTGAAATCACTCCGGAAGGAACCATCGTTCCAGCGGGCAAGGTGCCAAGCTTTCTGCCCGGCAAGAACGACGTGCTGAGCGAGTGTGCGACCGAATACGGGATACCGCTCGAGGCTGCGCTGGGCGGCGAGGAAACCCTCTATCCCGAATACATCAAGAAGATGAAGACGATGAAGGTCGCTCCCAGCACCACCACCGAGCACTTTCGACGCGCTCAGTAGAATCCCGTCCTCTCCGAGAGCGTCGCTCGCGCGCGCCGAGTCTGCGCTCCCGCGGAATGTCATTCGCGTGCCCGTGCCGGCGATTGACCCTGCTCTGGTCCCTCAAACGCCCGGCGCGTGACGGCATGACGATACGTGAACAGCCGCTGCAATTTCCTCCGCACGAACGGTCCACCGAACAGCCGGCCGATGGTGCCGAGCGGCAATTCGTACTCGATCATGTCTTCCAGGACGCAGGCGTGCGAGCCCTGGGGAATCATGCGGTGCCGGGCGCCGTCACGGATGCCGCCTTCGTGAGACAGCACGCGCACCCGTTCCCAGGGCGGCGTGAGCCGCTCGAATGCCCCCGGCGCTTCGTGCCAGTCGAACACCGCGTCGGTCGTGGCGGAAATGCGGGTGCGTGCGACGAAGGTGGTGCGGTGCATCTCGATGGTTTCGATCGTGACCCTCACCTCGGAGCGCGCGGAAACCATGGGAAGAAGGCAGGCGTGCGGGTGATGTAGGCGCGGTAGCCGGGTTTCGAGGCCTTCAGGCCGTCCTCGAGCAGCGTCGCGCCGGACACACGCATCAAGAGCAGCAGCATCAGAGCGGGGCTGAGAAACGTCGTCCAGCCACCTGGCGTCGACGCAGCCATGGCATAGATGCCCCACCACAGCGTCGCGTCTCCGAAGTAGTTCGGATGGCGGGTGTAGCGCCACAGCCCCGTGTCGAGCACCCTGCCGCGATTCTCCGGCTGCGTCGTGAAGCGCTCGAGCTGATAGTCGCCGACGACCTCGAAGCCGAACCCGACCGCGAATAGCACGACCCCAAGGCCATCGACCGCGGTCAGCGCGACGGGCTGGGTGGCGCGCACCGCGACCAGCAGCGGAAGGGCGACACACCACAGGAGCGCGCCCTGCAGCCAGAAGACCGTGAACAGGCTGCGCCACCAGAAGGCCCGTCCATGCGCGGCGCGCATGGTCTGATAACGCGGGTCCTCGCCTTTGCCATGGTTGCGGCGAAAAATGTGTACCGAGAGCCGCGCTCCCCACAGCGTGATCAGCGACGCGACCAGCCAGGACCGCCGTGTCAGCGACGGCGACAGAAGACAGTACACCCACGCCAGGAGCACGAAGCCCAGGCCCCAGCAGACGTCCGCGATGCTCGCATCGCGACGCCTCAGGCTGAGCATCCACGCCAGGGTCAGGACCGTGAGGAGGGTGACCAGCCCGACGAGCGCCGTCATCACGCCTGTCGCCATCAACGCATCCTACGCTGACGCTCGCCTGGCGATCGCGCGCAGCAAGCCTCCAAAGATCACCGCATGAACCGGGGAGAGCGCATACCAGTAGAGCAAGCCGGACAATCCGACTGGTTCGAACACGGCGGTCTGGTGGACGATGGCCCCGTCGGCATCCGGCTCGACGTCGAACTCGAGCCAGGCGCGGCCCGGCACTCTCATCTCCGCCGAGAGCCTCAATCGTCGTCCCGGTTCGTAGGCATCGACACGCCAGAAATCGAGCGTGTCGCCAACGGCGAGCGCGTCCGGATCGCGGCGTCCCCGCCGCATCCCCACGCCGCCCATCAGGAGGTCGATCGCGCCTCTGAGTCGCCACAGCCAGGTGGCGTAGTACCAACCGCGCTCGCCCCCAATTCCCGCGATGGGAGCGAACGCCCGGCTCGCGCCGACCGCCACGTGAGTCCGCCGCGCATCGACCAGTTTGTTGCCGAATCGCGCCGCGGCCGACGATTGCGGATCCCCACCCGAGGAGCGCGCATCGGACCAGCGCGTCAACGCGAACGCACGATCCTCGTGGCGAATGGCGCGACCGACCGCCTCCCGCAGACCGACGGGCCTGATGGCGAATACCGAGAGTGCCGAGGGATCAGTGACCACGGACTTGTTCTTCAGCCCCTCGATCAGTTCGCGCCCGACCCGTGCATAGACGGGCGTCACCAGTCCCAGCCACAGGCTCGACAGACGAGGAGTCAGAAACGGAACCGAGATCATGACGCGCCTCAACCCGCGTTGCCGTGCGTACTCCCGCATCAGGTCGCCGTAGCTCGCCTGATCGGCGCCACCGATTTCGAACGTGCGGCTGTCGCCCTCAGGCAGGTAGAGCGCGGCCGCAAGATACGCGAGCACGTCGTCGATACCGATTGGCTGTGCCAACGTAGACACCCACCGCGGGCAGATCATCACCGGCAGGCGCTCGACGAGCGCGCGGATGAGCTCGAACGAGAGGCTGCCAGACCCGACTACGACCGAGGCCCGGAACTCCACGACAGGGACGCCGCTCTCTCTCAGCACCTCGCCCGTCTCGATTCGGCTCCTGAGATGCTTGCTGAGCGCCTCTTCAAGGGTGGCGAGGCCACCGAGGTACACGATCCGCCGGACCCCCGCTCGTCGCGCCGCGTCGCCAAAATGACGGGCGGCAACCCGATCTTTCTCGAGGTAGTCGCCGTGCGCTCCCATGGAGTGCACGAGGTAATAGGCCAGGTCGATGCCAGCGAGCGCGCGATCGAGGGACGCCGGATCGAGGAGATCCCCGGCGACCACTTCTGTCATCGGCGATACCCGTGACTGGAGCGCGGCCGGACGCCGCGCGAGACAGCGAAGCCGAACACCCGCGGCTTCGAGGACGGGCACGAGTCGTCCTCCAACGTAGCCGGTCGCGCCCGTCAACAGCACGGCTGGCGTCCCCCGCGTGCCCGGCTCGTGCGACGTCACGCTTGGATC
>CAMCNL010000005.1 GCA_945876205.1 Candidatus Sulfopaludibacter sp. SbA3 | reverse complement strand
GCCGTGCTCGTGGCGATCGCAGGGGCGCTCACCACTGCGCAGCAGAGAGGCGGGGCGCAGCAGGGCGGCGCCGCGCTGCAGGTCATGCCGATCCGTGGAAACGTGTTCATGATCCTCGGCGGCGGCAGCAACGTCACCGTCTCAGCGGGTGTCGACGGCATCCTCCTCGTCGACACCGGTTCGGCGGCGATGGCCGACAAGATGCTGGAGAAGGTGAATGAGGTCGGCCACATGGTGGCTGGCTCTCCAGCGCCGATGACCACGTGCGTCGGACCCAACTGCTACCCGGCGGGAAGCATGGGATCGTTTCTGCCCTTTGGCTGGGCCGGGCCGTCGTACAACGCGATCATCGCGTCGCCGAGGCCGCTCAAGCCGATCCGGTGGATCATCCAGACGACCGTTGACACCGACCACAACGGCGGGACGGCCAAGATTGCCGCGGCCGGCACGACCTACAACGGCGGCGAAGCCGGGCGCCTCACGGGCGAGCGACCTCAGGCGACCGTCATCGGCCACGAGAACATGCTCAAGCGCATGACCCTCGGCAAGTATCCGGAGGGGTCGTGGCCGACCGAGACGTACTACATTCCGACCTACAAGATGAGCCAGTACATCAACGGCGAAGGCATCCAGATGTACCACGCGCCCGGCGCCAATACCGACGCCGATACCTTCGTGCATTTCCGCTACTCGGATGTGATCAGCGCCGGCGATCTCTTCACGCCCGGGCGCTACCCGAATATCGATGTCGCCAAGGGCGGCACGGTGAACGGGCTGATCGGCGGGTTGAACAAGGTGATCGACATCGCGTTCCCTGAAAGCCGGCACCAGGGCGGCACGATGATCATCGGCGGACACGGGCGCCTCGGCGACACCGCCGACGTCGCGATCTACCGCAACATGATTGAGATCGTCCGCGATCGCATCGAGGATCTGAAGAAAGACGGCAAGACGCTGGCCCAGATCAAGGCGGCCAAACCGACGCTCGATTTCGACGGCATCTACGGGACTCCCGACACGTTCATCGACGCGGTCTACCAGACCCTCGGCGGCAAGCAAGACAAGTAGTGTTCTCAGGAGGAACCTCTCATGACACGTAAGTTGGCGCTTCTTGTCCTGGCCGGTGCGTGCCTGCTTGGCGTGACCGCATCGGCGCATCACTCCCAGGCGGCCCAGTACGACACCAGCAAGATGGTGAAGATCGAAGGGACGCTGGTGCAGTTTCAGTTCCGCAACCCGCACACCTTCGTGCACGTCGAAGCGCCCGACGACAAGGGTGTCGTGCAGCGGTGGTCGATCGAGTGGGGCGGCGCGGGCCAGCTGACCTTCCAGGGCGTCACCCGGACGACGCTGAAATACGGCGACGTCGTCGTCATCACCGCGAATCCGTCGCGCACGCCGGACGACCACAAGCTGCACATGGTGACCCTGAAGCGCGCGTCCGATGGATTCGGCTGGGGCGCGCGGGCTGGCGAGGTCGTCGATTAGATGGGCGCTCCGCGGCTGATACTCATCACGGTGCTGCTGCTGGTCGCGGCCGCGCGCATCGAGGCGCAGCGCGGCGGAGGGGGACGAGCCCAGGGACCACCGCCTACACCCAAGTCCGATCCCGCGATCGACATGACCGGCACCTATACGGCGGTGATCAGCGAAGACTGGGCGCAGCGGATGGTCACCCCGAGAAAAGGCGATTACCTGCGCGTGCCGCTGACTCCAGCGGGCCGCAAGCTCGCCGACAGCTGGGACCCGGCACGGGACGAGGCCGCTGGTGAGCAGTGCAGGGGGTACGGCGCGCCTGGCATCATCCGGCTGCCTGGCCGCCTTCGTATCAGTTGGCAGGACGACACGACGTTGAAGATGGAGCTCGAGGCGGGCAACCAGACCCGCGTGTTCCACTTCAACGCCGCGCCCCCGCCACCCGAAGCGTCGTGGCAGGGCCACTCGATGGCCCAGTGGCAATACACCGTGAACCCGCCGCGCACCGGCGAGCTGAAGGTGGACACGACCCGGCTGCGCCCGGGATACCTGCGGAAGAACGGCGTTCCCTACAGCGGCAACGCCACCATGACCGAGTACTACCACCGCATGACGGCGCCCAACGGCGACCTCTGGCTGACCGTCGTGTCAGAGCTCAAGGATCCCGAGAACCTGCGCGAGCCGTTCGTGCAGAGCACGCACTTCAAGAAGCTTGGCGCCAACGCGACCTTCAAGCCCGAGCCCTGCTCGGCGAGGTAACGCTACGAACCGATTCATGCTCGGCCTGGCGGTCGCGGTCCTGCTCGCTGCGTCCGCGGTCTCACACGCCCAATCGCCGCCTTCGCCGGGCTTCGGCGCGTCAAGTCCCGCACTCATTATTCGCAACATCACGCTGATCGACGGGACCGGTGCGGCCGCGCGCCCCGGCATGACGGTCGTGGTGACCGGCAACCGCATCACGGCGGTCGGCGGCAACGCCGCCATTCCTCAGGGCGCCCAGGTCGTCGATGGCAGCGGCAAGTTCCTCATGCCCGGCCTCTGGGACATGCATGTGCACCCGCGCGGCGAGGTCGCCGTGCCGCGCTTCAACACCTACGGCGACGTGCTGCTGCTCGCCAATGGCGTCACCGGCGTGCGGATCATGGCCGGCCTGCCGCAGTTTCAGAAGATCCAGAAGGCGATCCTCGCCGGCGAGGCATTCGGTCCGCGCATCGAGATGGGCAGCCGCAACATGGACGGCCTGATCCCGCGCCAGCCGCTGCCGCCGACGTTTCGCGACGCGACGGAAGAAGCCGAGGAATGGCGGTCGGTGAACGCCGGCGAAATCCCGCGCGCATTCCAGGTCGCGAGCGCCGCGCAGGCGAAGGCGGCGGTGACCGAGGCCAAGGCGACCGGCGTCGAATACGTCAAGATTCACAACGAGCTCACGCCCGAGGCCTACTTCGCGATTGCCAGCGAAGCGAAGGCACAAGGCCTCTACCTGACCGGCCACGTCCCGACCGGCGTCTCGGTGGCGACGATGTCGGACACGGGGACGAGGAGCATCGAACACTGGGGCGGGATGCTCGAGGGGTGCTCGTCGCGCGAAGACGAGTTGCTGAAGGCACAACTCGCGGCCCTGGCCCTTCCGCCTCCGGAACGTGGAACCAGGAACCAGGAACTGCGGCGCATGGCCGTCGAGTCGTACGACGCGGTGAAATGCGCCGCGCTGGCCGCGCGGTTGAAACGCAACAACACGTGGCTCAGCCCCACCTTCATGCCGGGCGGCGGCATCAAGGTGCAGAGCGAGCGCGGTGCCGACCTGATCCGCTACGTGCCAAACCCGCTGAGGACGCGGTGGCAGCAGCAGGCGGCCGCGGCCACTGAACCGCCGCCGCAGTCAGCCGGGGATCAGGAGCTCGCCAGGCGCGTCACCGCCCGAAACCGCGAGATCGTCATCATCATGAAGCGCGCCGGGGTGGACTTTGTGGCCGGCACTGATTCAGGCGGCGCCTGGAGAATCCCCGGACGGAGCCTGCACGAATCCCTGGCCGAGATGAACAACGCGGGGCTGACGCCGGCGGACGTGATCGTCGCCGCGACCAGCAGCTCGGCGCGGTTGCTCAAGCGCGAGCGGGACGTCGGCACGGTGCAAACCGGCAAGCTCGCCGACTTCGTCATCCTCGACGCGAACCCGCTCGACGCGATCGCCAATGCACGACGGATCGATGCCGTGATCGCCAACGGTCACCTGTTCGAGAGGAAAGCGCTCGACGACCTGCTGGCGCAGCTTGCGGCGACCAACGCGACGAATTAGTCTTGACCGGCGGCGGGGCACTGCGTATCGTGTGCTCCGTCTTTCCCGCAGTCCCACAACAGCCCGAACGAGGTGAGTATGTTCAAGTCCCTAGGTAAGTATTCCAGTAGTGCCGGTTTGATCCTCCGCCTCGGATTGGGAACCACATTCGTGTTTGCCCACGGACTTCCGAAAGTGCTCGAAGGACCGGAAGGCTGGGCGGGAACCGGCAGGGCGATGGCGTCGCTCGGGATCAATTTTGCGCCGACCTTCTGGGGCGCGTTTGCAGCCTTCGGTGAGCTGATTGGCGGCATCCTGCTGCTCGTCGGCCTCTTCACGCGCCCGGTGGCGATGTTTCTCCTCTCGGTCCTGTTCGTGGCGGCGGCGCAGAACGTCGTCAATGCGGGCAGCCTCAAGGGCGGCCGCGCCCATCCGGTCGACGCGGGCACCGGCCTTCTCGCGCTCGTCGTGCTCGGCGCCGGCAAAATGAGCCTCGACGCGAAGTTGGGCCTCGACTCCGAGAGCAAGAGCAGCACGGCGCGCCACCAGTCGGTCTAATCGAGATGCGTGGTAGACCGGGTCCTGCTTGCCGCGCCGTAGCGCGACGCGCGAAGGCGGGGACCCGGCATGAGGAGGCAGTCATGCGTCGAATACTGTTCGTTGTTTTCGCCGCGGCCGTCTTCTCCGCGCCGATCGTCGGCCAGGATGCGGCCGGCGTCATCGACGCCGCCGCGAAGGCGATGGGGACGTCCACGCTCCAGTCCATCCAGTACACGGGCACGGGCTCGGTCAATCCCACCGGGCAGGCCGAGATCACCGGCGGTGCGTGGCCGCGCTTCACGGTGACGAAGTACACGGCGATGTTGAATTACACGGTGCCGGCCATGCGGCAGGAACTCGTGCGCATCGACGACATGAGCCCGCCCCGCGGCGGCGGCGCCGGCGGATACAACCCGGCGACGGGGCAGGGCGGCATCCGGCCGATCCCCGGCGACATCATCCAGAACACCAACGTCGATGGACGCACGGAGGTTGGCGCCGTCAACCTCTGGCTGACGCCGCACGGCTTCCTCAAGGGCGCGGCGGCCAACGCCGCGACCGCGAAGGTTTCGAAGGCGGGCGGCAAGACGCTCGTGTCGTTCACGGCGTTCAGCAAATACGCGGTGACCGGCACGCTCAACGCGCAGAACCTCGTCGAGCGGGTCGAGACGAAGATCGACGTCAGCTTCACCGGCGACACGCTGTTCGAGGGGATCTACTCCGACTACAAGGATTTCGGCGGCGTGAAATTCCCGTCGCGCCTGGTGATGCGGCAGGGCGGCTTCCCGATTCTCGAGGTCAACGTCGCCTCGGTGACGCCGAACAGCGCGGCGGCGATGGAGATCGGCAAGGGCGCTCCGCCGGCGGTGACGCCTCCGGCGCCGGTCAGCATCAAGGCGGAAAAGATCGGCGAAGGCGTCTGGTTTCTCAATTTCGGCGCGCCGCAGAGCATCCTCGTCGAGTTCAAGGACTACGCGGTCATCGTCGAAGGTCCGGCAAGCGACGAGCGCACGCTGGCCACGCTGGCCGAGGCAAAGCGCATGTTCCCGAACAAGCCGGTGAAGTACCTGGTCAACACGCACCATCACGCCGACCACTCGGGCGGCATCCGCGGGTACGTCGCGGAGGGCGTCCCGATCGTCACGCACGAGACGCACAAGCGGTACTACGAGCAGGTGATCTTCAAGGCGCCGCACACGCTCAATCCCGATCGCCTGGCGCGCAACCCGCGCGCGCCGGTCATCGAGACGGTCAAGGACAAGCGCGTCATCACCGACGGCACGATGACGCTGGAGATCCATCTCGTGAAGGACCATCCGCACGCCCAGGGCCTGCTGATGGTCTACATCCCGTCGGAGAAGATGCTGATCCAGGCCGACGCGTTCGCGCCGCGCCCCGGGGCCGCGCCGCTGCCGGCGCCCAGCCCCTACACCATCAACCTGGTGGACAACGTGACGCGGCTCAAGCTGGACGTCCAGAAGGTCGCCCACGTCCACGGCGGCGTCGACCCCTACACGACCGTCGTCCGGGCGGCCGGCCGCTAGAAATCAACCACGAAGCTTACGAAGGTTAGCCACGAAGAACACGAAGAAATAGCCACGAAGACACGAAGAAAAGCCACGAAGGCACGAAGGCTTTCTTGGGCTTCGTGATCTTCGTGGCTAGCTCGTGACCTTCGTGGTTTAAGTCCCCGTCCGCCATGCCGATTGACAGGATATGCGCCGCGGGCTCGACTTCAGCCAGGTTCTTCAGGAAAGGCTCGATGCCTGCCCGGTCTCCGAGGTTGCCGCGCCCGTGCGCGGCGGGTTTCCGGCGCCGCCGCCGCTTGGCTTCTTCTTCAATCATCCCGGCCTGGCCACGCCGGTTCATCCGTCCACCAATTCGAGGCGTTGGCAGGCTCCACCGCCGCGTCCTCGGCCGAAACGCACGCTCATGGCGCCTGAGCAGCGCGCGCTCGACTATCTCGTGGGGCTGGGCGCGAACCTCGCGCCGGACTTTACGGACGTGGAGCTGCGGAGTGCCTTCCGGGCGCTGGCACGCGAGTACCACCCGGACCGCCATCCTGGCAGCACCCAGCAGCAGAAGGAGCGCCTGACCGCGCTGTTTCGCCGCCTGCGCCAGGCGTACGAGCATCTCCAGGGCGCGACGGGTCTGCAGTAGGCAGTAGGCGGTAGGCAGTCAGTAAGCAGCAAGAACGTTGACACCGACGGTCGCGGAGCTTAGAGTTCCGGCCAAGGTATCAACGCCATGTCTGTCTCCAGACGCAATTTCATCAAGGGTGTGATCGCCGGCGGAGCCGTAGCTTCGTCCGGTGCGTACCTGTTTCGCGGCAACGCGCCGCTCTTCGGCCAGACGTCCGCGCCTGGGTCCGTCGAGCGCCTGATCACGTTGCGTATCAACGGGCAGGCGCGGCGCGTCGACGTCATGAAGCAGGAAACGCTGGCGATGACGCTGCGCTACAAGCTTGGGCTGACCGGGACCAAGCTCGGATGCGATCGCGCCGAGTGCGGCGCCTGCACCGTGCTGGTCGACGATGTGCCGCACTATTCGTGCTCGGTGCTCACGCACACCATCCGCGGCCGCAGTGTCGTCACGATCGAGGGTCTCGCGAGCCCCGACGGGACACTCCATCCCGTGCAGCAGGCGGTGGTCGACGAGCAGGGCTTCCAGTGCGCTTTCTGCATGCCCGGCTTCGTGATGGCCGCCGTCGGTTTCTTCAAGACCGAACCCAATCCCACGCGCGAGCAGCTCGCCCACGGCATCTCCGGCAACCTGTGCCGCTGCCAGGACTACGACAAGATCCTCACGTCGCTGATGCGCGGCGGTGAGTATCTGAGGAACGCGTAATGGCGGACAAGTTAGTCGGCCAGAATTACATTCCCGTCGATCTCGTCGCCAAGGTCACCGGTAAGGCGCGCTACGCCGAAGACTTCCGCGCCGACGGGATGCTCTTCACGAAGCTCCTGGTCAGCCCGATGCCGCACGCGCGCGTGCGCAACATCGATATGAGCGCCGCGCTGGCGATGCCCGGCGTGAAGGCGATCATCACGGCGGACGACCTGCCGATGCTGCCGAACAACGCCGAGCGCGCGCTGACCAACGAGCCGCTGTATGTCGGCGAGCCGATCCTCGCGGTGGCCGCGGTGGACGAGCTCACGGCGGCCGAAGCGATCGAACGGATCCTGGTCGATCTCGAGCCGCTCCCGTTTGTCGTCGATCCGCTCCAGAGCCTCCGTCCGGGCGGCAACAACCCGCGCACCAACGGCAACGCCTGGGGCGCGCCGCCCCCGAATACCCCTCCCGGGACGCCCGCGCCGCTCGAAACGATGAAGTGGACCGAGCAGGACTTCAACGATGAGGACGCCGGCCACCTGCCGATGGGCAAGGCGCTCGAGGAATGGGCGTTTGGCGACCTCGAGGCCGGATTCACGAACGCCGCGCTCGTGCTCGACGAGACCTTCACCGTGCAGTCGACGGGCCATCACCCGATGGAAACCCGCAGCGCGATGGCCTACTGGCAGAACGGCAAGCTCTACATCCACGCCTCGACGCAGAGCGTCGCGCAGACGCAGCCGGCGATCGCGCGCTGGTGCGGCCTCGAGCCGTCGCAGGTCGTGCTGATCTGCGAGTACACCGGCGGCGGCTTCGGCAGCAAGGGCGGCGGCGCGGTGTCGATGTCGATTCCCGCCATCCTCTCGAAGAAGGCGAACGCGCCGGTGATGATGCGCATCAGCCGCGAGGAGGAGAGCTTCATCGGCCGCGCGCGGACCAACATGAGCGGCCGCGCCAGGATTGGCTTTGCGAAGGACGGCCGCATCACCGCCCTCGACCTCTTCATCGTCCAGGATACGGGCGCTTATGGACCGCTGGGCGATCATCGCTCGGCGGGCCTGGCGGCCTCGCTGATCTACCAGCCGCCGGCCATGCGATGGCGCGCCGTGAACATGATGACCAACACGCCGCCGCGCACGCAGCAGCGGTCGCCGGGCCCGATGCAGGCCAACGGCATCATCGAGCCGGTGATGTCGAAGGCGGCGCGTCAGCTCGGCATCGATCAGGTCGAGATCCGCAGCATCAACTCACCGTCGGGCAAGGCACTCTTCGGTCCTGCTGGCCCCACCGGCCAGCGGCCGCACATCACCAGCGCGTTCATCAAGGAGGCGCTCGCGCGTGGCGCGGAGCAGTTCAACTGGCCGATGCGCAAGGCGCGCTCCGGCCAGCGCAAAGGATCGAAGATTCGCGGTGTTGGTGTGACGGTCGGACCGCACGGTGCCGGGTCGATCGGGTGGGACAGCCTCATGACCATCCGTCCCGACGGCAAGCTCTACGTGCAGTCGGGCGTCGGCAACCTCGGCACGCACTCGCTCATCGACCTGGCGCGCGTGGCGGCCGACGAGCTCGCCATGCCGTGGCAGAAGGTCGAAGTCATCTGGGGCGACACGAGCAAGGGCCTGCCCTGGACCTGCCTCTCCGTTGGCAGCCAGACGACGCACGCGATGACGCGGGCGAATCATGCAGGGGCCAATGACGCGAAGCGGAAGCTGCAGGAAATCGCGGCACGCGATCTCGGCGGGTCGCCCGACGATTACGAGCTGGGGAATGAGCGTGTCTATCGGCGGGGCGCACCGGGCCGTGGCCTGACCTACGCGCAGGCAGCGACGCGCGCCATCGAGCTTGGCGGGAAGTACGACGGCCATGAGCTGCCGATGGACATCAACCCGATGACCAGGGGTTCGGCGACCCGGCTCGCGGGTCTCGGCCTGATGGGCGTGGCGAAGGACAACTATCCCCGCGACGGTGTCACCTATTCATTCGTGATCGGCTTTGCCGAAGTGGAGGTGGACGTCGAGACGGGGCACGTGACGCTGGTGGATTATCTCGGCGTCGGCGACGTCGGCACCGTGGTCAACCCGCGAAGCCTGCTCGCGCAGATCAAGGGCGGGAGCTGTCTCGGCATCGCGCACGCCCTCTTCCAGAAGTCGGTCGTCGATCCGAAGTACGGCCACTCGCTGGCGCGCCGGTTCCACTACAGCAAGCCGCTGACGATCCTGGACATCCCGGCGACGATGAATGCATCGGCGCTGGACATGGCGGATCCGGAGACGCCCGTCGGTGCGCGCGGAGTCGGCGAGCCGCCGGTCGGCGCCGGATACGGATCGGTGATGAACGCGATCTCCGACGCCCTCGGCGACGACATCTTCCGCCGCGCCCCGGTGACGGCGGATCTCATTTTGATGTCACTCGAACACGGCCGTCCCATGCACGACCCTCTTCGCGCACACGTGTAGGAGAAATTCAATGGCCGTGATTCGCGATGTGATGCCCGCGTTTGAGTTGTTCCAGCCTGCATCGGTGTCCGATGCCCAGGCGCTGCTCAAACGGTACGGCGGCGAGGCGTGGCTGCTGGCGGGCGGGCTGGATAGTTTCGATTGGCTCAAGGACCGCATCAAGCGGCCGGCGGCGGTCATCGATCTCTCCGGGATTGCCGACCTCAAGGGCATCAAGCCGTGGGGCGATGGCGGGCTCGAGATTGGCGCGATGACCACGCTCACCGAGATCGTGCGGCATCCGGTGGTGCGCGAGCGGTACAGCATCCTGCTTGAGGCGGCGGAGTCCGCGGCCTCGCCGCAGATTCGCAATCAGGGCACCGTCGGCGGCAACGTGACGCAGGACACGCGCTGCTGGTACTACCGCGCCGGTTGGTCGTGCTATCGAGCCGGCGGCAACATCTGCTACGCCGACACGCCGCAGGCGATCAATCGCGAGCACGCGATTCTCGAGGCCGACCGCTGCGTCGCGGTGAATCCATCAGATACGGCGCCGGCGCTGATCGCGCTCGATGCGCAGATGGTGATCCGCACGGGCGCCGGGGAACAGGTCATCGCCGCGGAAGACTACTTCGTCGGCCCCGGCACCGACATCACCCGCATGACCGTGCTGAAGCCAGGAAGCCTGCTGACGTCGATTCGCATTCCCGGCACCTGGGCCGCCTCCGCCGAAGGCTCCGGCGGGGCAGGGCGCGTGCAGTTCTATTTCGAGAAGATTCGCGATCGCAACGTCTGGGACTTCGCGCTCGTCAGCGTCGCCTCGGCGATGGCGACCACGGGCACCACCATCGACCGCATTCGCCTCGTCGTCAACGGCGTCGCCGCGAGGCCTCTGCGCCTGGCGGCGGTGGAGGATCTCGTCCGCGGCAAGCCGCGGAACGAAGCGACGGCGGTGATTGCCGGCAACCTCGCGATCGAGGGGGCGCAGCCGCTGACGTTCAACGGCTACAAAGTGCCGCTGATGCGAAACCTCGTGAAGCGCGCCATCCGCGGCGTGGAGGACGTCGATTGGACATCCTGACCTGGGGACGTAGTCCGTGGGGCCAGCAGATTCTCACGCACGTCTCGTGGGATCTGCTCTGGGCGTCGCTGTTTGCCGGCGTCGCATTCCTCATCGCTCACGCCAGCTACATGGTGCTGTCGGCGCATCGCAAGCGGAAGGCCGAAGAGACCGATGCGATGGAAGCGGCCCGGACGGATCTTCCGCCGCTCATCAGGCGCCATGGCGTGGGCGCGCGGGTGTTCCACTGGGTGATGGCGACGGCGATGTTGACGCTCCTCCTCACCGCCTTTCTGCCGATTGTCGGCGTCCAGTTCGCCTGGGTGACGTGGCACTGGATCGCCGGCCTCGTCCTGACCGCGACCATCGTGTTTCACATCATCCACGCGACGTTCTGGCTCGACTTCTGGTCGATCTGGGTGGGTCCGAAGGACATTCCCGAATTGAAGGCGGAGATCCTCCGCGAGTTCGGTCACGACGTGCCTGGCCCGAAGCCCGGCAAGTATCCGCTCGGCAATCGCCTCTACCACCTGGGGATCGTGCTGGCCGCGCTGTCGGTCGTCGCCACCGGCCTCTTCATGATGGTGCGCGTGCGGACGCCGTTCTACACCCGCAATCCCTATCTCTTCAGCGATTCGACGTGGGGCGTCACCTACGTGACGCACGGCCTCGCCGGCGTCACGCTCGTCGGGATGGTCATTGCCCACGTCTACTTCGCCATTCGTCCCGAGAAGCGGTGGATCACCAAGTCGATGATCTTCGGCTTCATCACCAGGCGCCAATACCTCGAGCACCACGATCCCGACAGGTGGGTCGTCAGCGAGCCGCCGCGCGAGAAGGTCATTTGAACGAACACGACAGAACGAAACGACCGAACGATCCGAACGCCTCGAACGAACCGAACGCTCCGAACGAATTTCACGCCCGCTGCGGAGTCATTGAAGAGGCCTATGAGTTCATGCTGGCCTACGCCGCGCAGGGATTGGCTGGAGAAGCCGCGAGCCAGTCGGGCGGGCAGCTTCGCGAGTACCTGACGCGCGCGTCGGCGGCCCTGGCCGGACTTGGGGATCTCCTGCTGCAGGTGGTCGCGCGTGAGGCTCTCGAACCCGCCGACCGCTACCGCGCCTTCGCCGCCGTGCTCGACCGAGACGCCGGCGACGCACGCGCCGCCGTGGAGCTCGTGCTCGCGCAGCCGTCCATCAGCTCGCAGCTGGTCGACAACCTGAATGCGTCGATTCACGTGCGCGCGCTGCTGACCGACCTGTTCCTGATCGACGAGATCCTCACACCGCAGGTCGCGACGTAAGAAGCCGCGCGAGCGCAGACTGAAGCCTGCGCGCTACGTGGTCACCTGTAGCGCGGGGGCTTCAGCCCCCGCGTCTAGCGCAGCTGGTCCGACAGTAGCGCCACCGTCAGCGCGTAGTAGTGCGCGCAGTTGTATTCGAGGATCGCGTCGTAGTTCTCGTACACCAGGAAGCTCCGCTCGTCGGTCTCCACCAGCCCCGCCTTGATCGAGCTGCGTGGGAGCGGTTTGCCGGTCTTGAGTCTCATGCCCAGCTTCTGCCATTCGGTGAGCGGCCGGCGCTCCGACATGTTGCGCTTGGCATAGCACCCCTCGGTGCGCTGCGGGATCTGTTCCTTCACCCGCGCCCTCACGGCCGGTGTGACCGTGACCTCGCGGCCCCACGTCTGGCCATCATCCCAACCGAACTTGTTCAGGTAGTTCGCGATTGACGCCATCGTGTCGCCGGTCGATCGCCAGATGTCGCGGTGTCCGTCCTTGTCGAAGTCTTCGGCGTACTTGAGGTAGCTGGAGGGCATGAACTGCGGATGTCCCATCGCGCCCGCCCACGATCCGGTCATGGTTGGTGCGTCGATGTATCCCTTCGACACCATCGTCAGCGCATTGAAGAGCTCGCCCTTGAAGAACTCGGCGCGACGCCCTTCCCAGGCCAGCGTCGCCAGCGCCTGGAAGACGGGCGTGCGGCCCATGATGGCGCCGTAGCGCGTTTCCATTCCCCAGATGGCCAGCAGGAAGCGGCGCTGGACGTCGTACTGCGCCTCGACGCGGGCGAGGAGCGTTCGATTCCTGCGGCCCGCGTCGCGGCCGCGCCGAACGATCGCATTGGTGACGTGAGAGCGCAGATAGCGGTTGAAGCCGACGACCAGCTCGGCCTGGCTGCGGTCGCTGGCGATGACGCGGGGCAGCGGCTGAAGCCCGGTGATCGTCCGATCGATCAGATCGTCTTTGAAGCCGCGCTCCCGGGCTTCCGCCGCGATGCCTTTCAGCCAGACGTCAAACGGCTCTGGCGTTGCAACCGCGGGCGCTGGGGCCGGGGTGGGCGGCGGGACTTGAACGTCGTCCTGCTGAGCCAGGATCGGGGTCCCGAGGAGCAGCGACACGAGCACGAGTGCAGGAGTGCGCACCCAGGCATTATGACGCGCATTCAACGGGCGGCCGTGCGGTCTCGAGGAGTCCCTTGAGCTGGGCGCGCGTCTCCGCAAGCGTCGATGCCACGAGCGTGGCGCCTGCCTCTCGCAGGAGTTGGCTACTCTCGTCGGCAAGACCCGGCGATGCCCAGCGCCCTACCAGGATGTGGACGTCGGGACATGCGGCGTGAAGTCGTTTGACCAGGTAGCGCGTCTTTGACGCGGGACTTGGCGGCAGATCGGCGATGCACACGAGCGACACCTGCTGCTCCTGCACCAATGCCACGAGCTCTGACGCCTGCAGCCGCGTCTTCGTAATGTCGAGCGTGATTGGCAGGTCGTCTACCAGGTTGGCGAGCATCATCAACGCGACTTCGTCGCTGGCGCCGTTGGCTGCGTATGCGATCACCCGTAGCGGGGGATGCGCTGCGGCGGCGTCCGACTCGCCACCGACGACCGGCACCTTTGCCTTGGCGCGGCGGATCCACTCGGCCGCGTCGGACACCAGTTCGCGTGTCGCTTCGATCACGGCGTTCTCTTCTTCTGCCGACAACCGCTCTTCCAGCCGATCCCGCTTGGCATAATTGAGCGCGGGCAGCAGCAGCGCGTCGTACACCGAGGCGGGCACGTCAACCTTGATGTGCCGCTCGATCAGCTCGGCCGCCTCGCTTTGATCGCGCGCCAGCAGCCGCTGGTAATAGCCATGGTCTGCCGCGAGCGCCGGCGTGTCGGCCATCAGCATCCCGACGAAGCCAAGGCCGGGCACGTGCTTGCCGAGGACAACGACGCAGACGGTGAGCGGTGTGGCCATGAGCAGTCCGAGCGGACCCCACAACCAGGTCCAGAAGGCCACCGACACGAGCAGCGCCACCTGCGACACGCCCGCGGCTCCCGCATAGAGCACCGTTTCGAGAACGAGGTTGGTAAAGAGCTCGAGCACCACGAACAGGCCAATCACCCACAGGGGACCGACCCAACCGGCGAGGGCGGCGAGGCTGACGAGGATCGGCGCGCCGGCGCCGAGCACCGGGCCGACGTACGGGATGAAACGCATCACCGCGCCAAACGCCGCCCAGACCAATGGATACGGCACGCCGAGCAGGTAGAGGCCAAGCCCCACCGCCGTCCCGTAGGTGAGATTCACCAGCGACTGCATCAGCAGTTGCCGGCTCACCCGAGTGCCCGCTTCATCGAACGCTTTGGTCGTGGCCGTGAGCTGGCCGTTGCCGAACAGGCGAATCAGCCGATCGCGGAGATCCCGGCGTTCGAGCAGCATGAAGATCACCATCACCAGCACGAGTCCGGCGGTGGTGAGCGGACCGACGATCGGGCCGAGCCACATGAAGCTCGAATAGGCGGTGACGCGTTCCGGGCTGAGTATGACCGACCCCGAGCCAGTTCTCGCGGGCCCCTCGGCTCCATCGAGGTTCTTCTTGATGTCGTCGATGGTCTTCTGCAGTTGCTCGACCGATCCGCCTTTGCCGGCGCCGCGGACGTCGGCGATCTTCGCGAGGATGTTGACGCGGTAGCGCGGCAGGTCTTCCGCCAGTCCGGTCACCTGCGAGGCGAGGCCCCAGCCGGCCAGGCCGAGCAGTACGAAGACCAGCGTGACCGCCGCGAGCACGGCAGGCACGCGGCCGAGCCACCGTTCGAGCCAGGTCACTGGTGGTGCCAGCACGAACGCGATCAGGACGGCGAGCGCGAACGGCACCAGTACCGCCTGCGCCGCGTACAGCACCCCCACCACCAGCGTGCAGCCGGCGAACGTGACCCACGCTTTGGTGGTGCGTTGCCGCCTCTCGACAGGGATCTCCACGGTTGCGACTGTATCCGACGCGGCGGGCGGCCAGCGTTCCGAATTGAACAGCCCGCATGGATGTGACCGCGCATACTCGCAGCATCGAGGATGCGGCCACCAGTGATCGTCAGAATATTCGGGACCGCGTTACGCGCGTGGTGGGACGATGACGCCCCGCGGCTGGGCGCGTCGGTCGCGTATTACACGCTCTTCGCCCTCGCGCCGATCCTCATTGTGGCGACCGCGGTTGCCGGCATGGCGTTCGGCGAAGAGGCGGTGCGCGGGGAAATCATCGACCAGATCGATCACCTGGTGGGACGCGACGCCGGTCGCGCGATCCAGAGCCTGCTCGAGGGCGCCAGCCAGGAGCGGGCCGGGATCGTCGCCACCGTTGTCGGCGGCATCACCTTCATCGTCGCCGCCACCGGCGCGTTCCTCGAGCTGCAGGCCGCGCTGAACGCCATCTGGCGGGTGAAGGCCAACCCGGGCGTGAACGTCCGCGCGTTCCTCCTCGACCGGGTGCGTTCGTTCGGACTGGTCGTGGCGATCGGCTTTCTGCTGATGGTGTCGCTGGCCGTGACGGCGGCGCTCGCGGCGTTCGGCACGTGGCTGGCGCGCGGCGCTCCGGGGCTGCCGATCGTCTGGACGATGGTCAACCTGCTGGTGTCGGTGCTGGTGGTGACAGTGATGTTCGCGCTGCTGTTTCGCTTCCTGCCGGACGTAGAGCTCCGCCGGCGCGACGTGGCGACCGGCGCGTTTGTCACCGCGGTGCTCTTCATGGCGGGCCAGCAGCTGATTGGTCTGTATCTGGGCCAGAGCAGCGTCGCCTCCAGTTATGGCGCGGCGGGTTCGGTGATGATCGTGCTGCTGTGGGTGTATTACTCCTGCCAGATCCTGCTGCTTGGCGCCGAGTTCACGCGGGTTTACGCGGATCGCCGCGGCGTCGAGCCACAGCCCGAGGTGTTCGCCGAGCCCGACCTCGATGCCATCCGCGCGTCGGAAACGGTCGAGCGGGAACACGCCATCGCGGCGGTCGAAAAATCGCAGGCGTGAAGGACAACGGGCACCTCGACGCGTGAGAGTGCAGCATTTTCATCACTCAGTCAGGCCGCACTCGCCGCAGGCTCGTGCGGCCGGTGTCTTGCGTGGCTGCGCTGTACGGCAGGATGTCCAGAAGGCGTTCCTCTATCAGTTGCACCAGCGGCACAACTGGAAACGCGAGGATGCGAGGAACGCTGTCGGCTGGAATCCGGAGGAGGCGTTCAGCACTGATCACTCAGGTTTCGTCAACAACATCGAGAACTGCGGTATTTTGCAGATTTGTGTTTTCTGTGCGGATTCCTCCAGAGACCTAATGTCAGAAGCTCGCCTGGACGGAGCACTTCAGCAGGCGGCAAGCGCGCGGGTCCTTGCCCTGGGTCGCCTCGATGGGGTGTTCTGCGCCATCGCCACGAACATGATCTTGCGGAGCATGGCTCCACCGCTCAGGCGGTGATTGTCCAGGATTCGCTCTTGAGACGACGAGCCCGCCCACAAATCGATCCCTCATTTGGCAGCGCAGCAATCGCGATCGTCGTGGGCGCGCCGATGCGCCCTCGCGCCGCAGCCGGTGTGAGGGCTCTTGATCTCATTGCGCCGTGTCCTCACGTACCCGGTCCCCGGCAACCACGACTACGAAGCGAACGAAATCAGCCCGTACTATTACGACTACTTTCCAAATACAGGACCGAAGGGGCTGGGCTACTACTCGTACGATCGCGGTAGCTGGCACATCGTCGCGCTCAACAGCGAGCTGCCTGAGGGGTTGCGCCCCGGGCAACTCGCCTGGCTGGAAAACGACTTGCGGCTGCATCCGTCGCAGTGCTCGATGGCGTATTTTCATCGGCCGCTCTTCTCATCCGGCCACTTCGCCGCGCAGCGGATGAAGCGGCTCTGGGACGTGCTCTACAAGCACGGCGTCGACGTCATCGCCAACGGCCACGAACACTTTTTCGCCGCCTTCCCGCCGCTCGACCCCGATGGACGCCGCGACGAGGAATTCGGCATTCGGCAGATCATCGCCGGCACCGGTGGTGCCCGCCTGTTCGGAACGCCGCCGCCACAGTACGGGGAGTCGATCGTCGGCCAGACGTGGGGGCTGCTGAAGCTGTCGCTCGGGTCCGGTGCCTACCAGTGGGATTTCATCACGGTGGAAGACACGGTGGTCGACCACGGCGAAGGCCAGTGCCACGCTGTGCCGAAGTAAGGGGCCGACGTAACCGGGGCGATGTAACTGGCGTAAGCTTCCGGCATGTCTCAGCTGCTCGATTACGACCTGCAGCTGCCGGCGTGCTTGTCATCGTTCCCGGCGCAGCGGCCTATTACCTGTTCGGACGAGTCCTTACGGAACATCGCGCTTGCGCTGGGCATTCCCTCTCAACGGCTCCCGTAACCGGCTCTTTCGGGCTAGACTTGCCAAGCTCAATTTCGTTTGTAGGGGCTGCGGTCGCGCGCCGACCGCGAAAACAAAAGAAGGCATCATGAAACCTTGGCTCGCAGCGACGACCGTCTCATTCGGGGTCGTGGCATTCGGCGTCGTCCTGGCAGCGCAGCAGCAGAAGATCGGAGCCCCCGCAGAGTCGCGTGACATGCAACTGGTGGGCTACAACGACCTGCAGGCCCGCAGCGCCTACCAGCCCACCATCAAGAAGCAGGGCAACCGCTACATCGCCTACATCGGTCATCATGGCGGCGAGAAGCCGAACGCGCTGACCGGGAAGACCGAGAAGAACGGCACGTCGATCGTCGACGTGACGAACCCTCGGCAGCCGCGGTACCTCGCGCACATCATCGGCGAAGAGGGAGCGGGCGAAGCGGGCGGCGCGCAGATGACGCGCGTCTGCCTCGGCACGGAGCTGCCGCGCGGCGATCGCAGCAAGGCGTACCTGCTTCGCTCCTATGGCAACTCCGGCCATGAGATCTGGGATGTCAGCGACCCCGCGAAGCCTGCCAAGCTGCTCACGCTGCTCAGCGGCCTGCGTAACACGCACAAGAGCTGGTGGGAGTGCGACACCGGCATCGCCTATGTCATCTCGGGAGATCCGGCGTGGCGCACGCGGCGGATGACGAAGATCTTCGACCTGAGCGATCCGGCGAATCCGAAATTCATTCGCGACTTCGGGCTGCCCGGGCAGCAGCCTGGCGCCACCGTCATGCCGGTGCCAACCGAGCTGCACGGGCCGATCTCGCTCGGACCCAAGGGCAACCGCGTCTACTTCGGTTACGGCACCAGCCGTGCCGGGGTCGTGCAGATTGTCGATCGCGACAAGCTGCTGAACGGGCCGAAAGAACCGACCGATGCCAACCTGCTCTATCCGCAGATCTCGCGGCTCGACCTGCCGCCGGACGCGGGCGCGCACACGACGCTGCCGCTGCTTGGCTACGTGCTGCCGGAGTTCGCCAAGCAGAAGCTGCCGCCGACCATGGTCGGACCGGGTGCCGGCCACGAACATGGCTCCGACGTGCCGATCAACTCGCTGCAGGCGCATCGGGATTTCATGGCGGTGATCAGCGAATCGCTCGAGGAGGAATGCCTGGAGCCGCGCCAGCTCGTACGGATGGTGGACATCACGTTTGAAAACCGTCCGATTGGCGCAACCACCTGGACCGTCCCCGAAGCGAGCGGCAACTTCTGCGAGCGAGGCGGCCGTTTTGGCACCCACTCCGCCCCGGAGAACTTCACGCCGATTTATTACGGCCGCGTGTTGTTCGTCACCTACTTCAACGCGGGTCTCCGCGCGCTCGACATCCGCGATCCGCTCAACATCAAGGAGATTGCGTACTATATCCCGGCGATCACCGCCAACACCGAAGAGCGCTGCGTCGGCGAAGGCGCCGCCAAGCGCTGCAAGGTGGCGATTCAATCCAACAACGTGGAAGTCGACGACCGCGGCTACGTCTACGTGGTGGATCGCGCCAACACCGGGATGCACGTGATCGAGCTGTCTGGCGCCGCGCGCCGCGTCGCCAATTATCCAGCGGGCTCCACCAACTAGGCCAGTCATTGCGTCATCAGCTCTCTTCACTCCATACAGGAGGATTCATGTCGGGAAGATTCACCAGGATCGTACTCGTCCTCGTCGCACTCGCGCTGCCCGCGAGCGGGTTCGCGCAGGAAGCCACTCTTGCAGGAACAGTCACGGACACCACCGGCGGCGTGCTGCCCGGTGTGACGGTCACCGCGGTACACGAAGCGACCGGCAACCGCTTCAACACGGTGACCGACGAACGCGGCGCCTTCCGTATGCCGGCGCGGATCGGCAGCTACCAGGTCACCGCGGATCTGCAGGGGTTCAGATCGGTGACGCTCACCGGCATCCAGCTGCTGGTCGGCCAGACGGTCAGCGTGCCGATGCAGATGGCGCCGTCGACGGTGCAGGAGACCGTCACCGTCACGGCCGAAGCGCCGCTGCTGAACATCACCAGCTCGTCGATCGGCAGCAACATCGACCCGCAGCAGATGTCGGAGCTGCCGGTGCAGGGACGCGACTGGACCTCGCTCGCGCTGATCGCACCGGGCAACCGGACCACCGCGATGGGCAGCGTTCCGGTGCAGGACCGCGGCGACGTGCGCGAGTTTCAGCTGAACATGGACGGCCAGCAGGTGACCAGCAACCTCGGTCCCGGCGGCCAGCCGAAATTCAGCCGCGACGCCATCGCCGAGTTCCAGTTCATCTCCAACCGCTTTGACGCGACGCAGGGACGCTCCTCCGGCGTCCAGGTCAACGCCGTCACACGCTCGGGCACCAACCGCTACGCCGGCAGCTTCGGCGGCTACTTCCGCAACGCCAAATGGGGGTCGGAAGACCCGGTGCTCGGCGTCAAGGTTCCCTTCAAGGAGCAGCAGTACAGCGGCACCGTGGGTGGTCCCATTCTCCGCGACAAGCTGCATTTCTTCGGCAGCTACGAATACGACCGGGCACCGCAGACCAGCATCGCCAACACGGCCTTCCCCAGGTTCAACATCACGCTGCAGGGAACCACGACGACAAAGCTGTCGACCAGCAGGCTGGATTACCAGCTGTCGCCCTCGAACCGCGCCATGCTCAAGGGCAACCTGACGCGCTTCGCCGCGCCGTTCTCGCAGCTTGGCAGCGATCACCCGGCGGGATCGGGCTCGACCACTCAGGACACCACCAGCCTGCAGGCAGGATTCGTCTCGGTGCTGGGCACGCGAGCCGTCAACGACTTCAAGGTCGGTTATGCCGGCTACGGCTTCACCGAGCGGAACCAGACGACCTGGTCCAATCACCCGCTCGCCTCGCGCGGCATCACCAACGGCCACCCGCGCATCCAGTTCACGGGCTTCAACATCACCGGCAACAACAACTGGCCGCGCTACTGGTTCCAGGACACCTACAACGTCCGCGACGACTTCTCGTTCTCCTATGACGCCAGAGGCCGTCACGATCTGAAGGTCGGCGGCGAGTTCATCTGGGACAAGAAGATCTCGGCCAACTGCACCAGCTGCATGGGACGCATCGACGCACGCGGCGGACCGATCCCCGCCAACATCGAGCAGCTCTTCCCGGATCCATTCAACGTCGATACGTGGAACCTCGCGGCCATCTCCAGCATCACGCGCCGCTACGTCGTCGGCATCTCGGATTCGTTTCCGGTGTCGTTCAATCAGCCCAAGTACGCGGCGTGGGCCCAGGATGATTGGAAGCTCACCGACAAGCTGACGCTCAACCTCGGCCTCCGCTACGACCTGATCTGGGACGCATTCAACCAGCAGGAGGAGTTCCTGCCATGGATGGTGGGCGGGCGGCCGCAGGATGCCAACAACATCCAGCCGCGGCTCGGCTTCGCGTACCAGATGAACGACCGCACCGTGCTGCGCGGCGGCGCCGGGCTCTACTTCAGCGACATCATCGCCAGCGCGTGGACGCATTCCACGCGTTCCAACACCACCGTCTTCATCGCCGTGGACAACGACGGCCGGCCCGATTTCGCAGCGAACCCGTTCAACGGGCCGGCGCCCACCTACCGGCAGGCGCTGGAGCGCGTCTGCGACGTCAACACCGCGCTGTTCAATTCCTGGAAGGCGCGCAACTACGCCGGCACCGCGCCGTGCCTGTTCCGCGATTTCGAGGAACTGGCGCCGCCGTCCGATCTCGCCGCCCTCACCAACAGCTGGCAGGGCTCGTTCGGCCTCCAGCGGCAGATCGGCAGCGACATGTCGGTGGAAGTGGACTACATCCATAACCGCAGCCGTGACGAGAAGATCCTCCACGACCAGGTGAACCTCGGTTACAACGCGGCGACCGGCCTGAACATTCCGTACGCGGCGAACGGTCCGAACCGGGCGTTCCTTCCCTACCCGGAGTTCGGCCTGGTCGGCTATTACGCGTTCACCGGCAAGTCGGACTACCACGGGCTGCAGACGGCGTGGAACAAGCGGTTCGGCAACCGGTGGCAGGCATCGGCCAACTACACGCTCTCGCAGATCAAGAACGACGATCCCTCGCAGCCGATGAGCGGCCTCGGCCTGGTGCCGTTCCCCGTGGCGCCGGACCTCGGCGGCGAATACGGGCTCGCCATCACCGACCAGCGGCACCGCGCGGTGTTCAACGGCATCTGGCAGGTCGGCGGCGGCTTCCAGGCGAGCGGCCTCTACTTCTTCGGCTCGGGTGAGCGGGACGACACCATCTGCGGCGGCGACCGGCGCGGATTCGGACGCGGCGGCACGCAGCGGCTCTGCGCGGATGGCTCAGTCGTGCCGCGCAACAGCTTCGTGCGCGGGTCGATTCACCGGCTCGACATGCGGCTGCAGCAGAGCATTCCGCTGACGTCGCGGGCCAAGGTCGACGGCATCCTCGAAGTGTTCAACGTGTTCGATCGCGCAAACTACGGATCGTACGTGGTCGACCGCAGCAGCCCGCGCTACGGGCTGCCGAATGCCAGCACCAACCTGGCGTTCGCGCCGCGCTCGCTGCAGCTCGGCTTCCGCGTGACGGTCTAGGATGGAAGGCCGGGTCCGAAAGGGCCCGGCCTACTTCGTCAGGACGCTGTCGATCGCCGAGGCGATGGCGTTGGTGACTTCGTCCGCCCGCACTCGGAGCACACCATCCGCGCCGCGAGCCGCCGCGCTTTGTGCTGTTTGTTAAGTTATTTAATTACAACAACTTAGTAATGGTGGAGGCGGCGGGAGTCGAACCCTGTTCGGCGGTGCGCCCAGAGATGTCCAGGCTGTCATGCTGAGACTGTAATGAGCCTTTATGCGGCATAATGCCTCGACCCTTTTTCTTCGCAAACCTCTCTATTACCGAGAGTAACTGCCATGCCTTACACATTGAACGTCAACGGAAAGTCGACCACGGTCGACGTGCCCGCCGACATGCCCCTGCTGTGGGTCATCCGGGATGTCCTGAACCTCAAGGGAACGAAATTCGGCTGCGGCATCGGCGCGTGCGGTGCATGCACCGTGCACCTCGGCGGCCGGGCCGTGCGCGCCTGCCAGACGCCGGTATCTATGGCGGCGGGCGCGGCCATCACGACGCTCGAAGGTCTCTCAGCGGACGGCACGCATCCGTTGCAGGTCGCGTGGCAGGAGATTGACGTTCCGCAGTGCGGTTACTGCCAGGCGGGACAGATCATGTCGGCCGCCGCGCTCCTGCGGACGACGCCGAAGCCGACCGATGCGGATATCGACCGCGCGATGAACGGCAACGTCTGCCGCTGCGGCACCTACAACCGCATCCGCGATGCGATCAAGCGCGCCGCCACAATTGCCACCTCACGAGCACCCCAAACAGCGCGGGCCAGCGTGTCCGTCAACGAATAGGAGGGCGCGATGGAAACAGTGCTCAATCGTCGCTCGTTCCTGAAGGTCACCGCCATCGCCGGCGGCGGCATGCTCGTCGCCACCTATCTCGATCCGATCGGCCGCGTGCTGGCGCAGCAGCCGGCAGCGGGCGTGACGTTCGTGCCGAACGCCTTCGTCAAGATCACGCCCGACAACGTGATCACGATCATGGCGAAGAACCCCGAGATCGGGCAGGGCGTGAAGAACTCGATGCCGATGCTGATCGCCGAGGAGCTCGAGGTGCCGTGGGAGTCAATCAAGCTCGAACAGGCCGATCTCGATCAGACGAAGTACGGGCCGCAGAATGCCGGCGGCAGCACCGCCACGCCGAACAATTACGATCCGCTGCGCCGCGTCGGCGCCTCGATTCGCATCATGCTCGTCTCTGCCGCGGCGCAGACGTGGAGCGTGCCCGAGTCCGAGTGCTACGCGTCGGCGGGCACGGTCATGCATCGCCCGACGAACCGCTCGATGACCTACGGCCAGCTCTCGACCAGGGCCGCGACGATGACGCCGCCCGACATGGCGACGGTGCCGTTCAAGCCGGCCGCCCAGTTCACGATCGTCGGCCAGCCCCTGCCGGGCGTTGACAACCCGAAGATCGTCCGCGGCCAGCCGCTCTACGGCATCGACTTCACGCTGCCGGGGATGCTCTACGCGGTCTACGAGAAGTGCCCCGTCTTCGGCGGCACCGTCGTCAGCGCCAACGTCGACGAAGTGAAGGCGTTGCCGGGCGTCCGCCACGTGCTGGTCATCAAGGGGACGACCGACACGCGCGGCCTGATGCCGGGCGTCGCGATCGTCGCCGACAGTTGGTGGCAGGCGCAGACGGCGCGCAAGACGCTGAAGGTGACGTGGAACGAAGGACAGTACGCCACGCAGAGCAGCGAAGGCTTCGCGCGCCGCGCGCAGGAGCTCTCGACGCAGAAGCCCGCCGTGCCGCTCCGCGTGCACGGCGACGCCGAGCAGGCGCTGGCCGGCGCGGCCAAGGTTGTCGAAGCGGCCTACGCGTATCCCTTCATCTCGCACGCGCCGCTCGAGCCGCAGAACTGCACCGCCCATTACCGCGACGGCAAGATGGAAGTCTGGGCGCCGACGCAGACGCCGCAGCAGGGACGCGGGCTCGTGTCCACCGCGCTGGGCATTCCCGAGGCGAACATCACCATCCACCTGCAGCGCGCGGGCGGAGGGTTCGGCCGCCGGCTCACCAACGACTACATGGGTGAGGCGTGCGCGATCGCCAAGGAGATTGGCGTGCCGGTGAAAGTGCTCTGGACGCGTGAAGACGACATGCGCCACGACCACTATCGGCCGGGCGGCTTCCACTTCCTCAAGGCCGGCGTCGACGCGTCGGGCAAGGTGGTCGCGTGGCGCAATCACTTCATCAGCTACGGTGACAACGCGCAGGGGATGAACGGCTTCTCGAACTCGGCGAACATCCTGCCGGTGGAGTTCCCGGCGCGCTGGGTGCCGAACTTCGACTTCCAGGCGACGCTGATGCCGCTGGGCACGCCGACGGGGGCGTTGCGCGCGCCGCGCAGCAACGCGTTCTCGTGGGTGTTCCAGTCGTTCATCGACGAGCTCGCGCTGGCCGCTGGCAAGGATCCGCTGCAGTTCCGCCTCGATCTGCTCGCGGGTCCGGGTATCGCGCCGCCCGCGCAGGGTGGCGACGGCTTCGAATCGGCGCGGATGCGCGCCGTGCTCGAGCTCGTGCGCGATCGGTCAGGCTGGGGCAAGCGGCAGCTCCCGAAGGGTACCGCGATGGGCGTGGCCTTCCAGTACAGTCACCGCGGCTACTTCGCGAACGTGGCCGAGGTGACGGTCGGGGCGAACAACACCGTCAAGGTGAACAAGGTCTGGGTCGTCGGTGACATCGGCAGCCAGATCGTCAACCCCAGTTCCGCGGCGAACCAGGGCCAGGGCGCGGTCGTCGAGGGGATGAGCCACATCATGAACTGGGAGATCACCATCGCCGCGGGGCGTGCCGTGCAGGGCAACTTCAACGAGTACCAGCCGACCCGCATGGCGCAGGCGCCGCCCGTGGACGTGTTCTTCCACAAGACGAACAATCCGCCCACCGGCCTGGGCGAGCCCGCGCTGCCGCCAACGGTCCCCGCGATCGCCAACGCGATTGCGATCGCCACTGGCAAGCGCGTCCGATCGCTCCCGCTCGCGAAGAGCGGCTATCGCTGGGCGTAGTTACACCTTCTCGCACGTAGGGCGGGTCCTTTTGGACCCGCCTCATTTTTCCCAATGCCCACGCCTAATTTCAACGGCCTCCGTGTCCTTGCCCTGGAGAGTCGGCGGGCCAAAGAGATCGCCTCGCTGATCGAAACCTACGGCGGCGCGGCTACCGTGGCGCCGGCGATGCGCGAGGTCCCGATCGAATCCAATCCGGAAGCGCTCACCTTTGCCGATGCGCTCCTCGCCGGCTCCTTCGACATCGTCATCCTGCTGACCGGTGTGGGTACGCGCGCGCTGCTCGAGGTCGTGCAGACGAAGCATCCGAGCGACGCGTTCATTGCCGCGCTGCGGCGGACGAAGATCGTCGTGCGCGGCCCAAAGCCGCTGTCGGTGCTGCGCGAGTGGCAGGTGCCGGTGTGGGTGGCTGCGCCGGAGCCGAATACGTGGAAGGAGCTCCTCGCCGCGCTCGACGCCACCGGTGACGCGCTCGAGGGCAAGCGCATCGCCGTGCAGGAATACGGCGCAGCGAATCCTGACTTACTCGCCGGCCTCGACGAGCGTGGGGCCGTGGTGACGCGCGTGCCGGTCTATCGGTGGGCGCTTCCTGAAGATCTCGAACCGCTCCGCGGCGCCGTTCGCGCGATCGCGGCTCGCGAGCTCGACGTGGCGATTTTTACGACCGCCACGCAGCTCGTGCATCTGTTGAAAGTCGCGGCGACCATGAACCAGGAGGCCGAGGTCAGAGCCGGCCTGAAGCACCTCGTCGTCGCCTCGATCGGGCCAACCACCAGCGAAGAGCTGCGCCAGGAAGGTATCCAGATCGACCTCGAAGCCTCCCACCCCAAGATGGGATTCCTGGTAAGAGAAGCCGCCGAGCGCAGCGCCGATCTCATCGGCGGGCGGCGACCGTAAGCCGACCGCTCTTTGCTCACACGGCACACCGAGGCACCGAGACACCGAGGACTTTGGGTGTCTTGCTTTTCGATGCGTTGATGTCCCCATCGGGGTCGAAGGTATGGCCGGAGGTCTAACGTAGTAGACTTTCGCTCGGTCCAGCTCGACAGGTTACGGTTTGTTGCGTACCAATCGATAAGCTACGATGCATGCCAGAGGCGGCATTTCACCGGGTGAGGAGGCATCCCAACATGACGAAGAAGGAAAGCGGTTGGGATCTCTACGGGGGCCGAAACCCGCGGGAAATCCCTATCTACAGCACTGTCGAGGCTGCACACTACCTTCGCATCCCGCACAACACCATTCGCTCCTGGGTGTATGGCCGCGACTACGCGACTGCAACCGGCGCAAAGCGCGCAAGGCCGGTGGTGCGCCCGGCGGACGCGCGAGGGATGCTTTCGTTCGTGAACATTCTCGAGCTTCATGTGCTCGGTGCCATCCGTCGCGAGCATCGCGTCGACATGAAGAGAGTTCGGGCAGCGCTCGAGTTTCTCCGAACGCGATTTGGCTGCGAACATCCCTTGGTCGACGAAGCAATGGAGACCGACGGGAAGTCACTGTTCGTGAAGAAATACGGCACCCTCATCAATGCGTCGCAAGAGGGGCAAGGCGCGATGGTCGAGATTCTCGAAGCGCATCTTCGCCGCATCGAGCGCGACGAGCACGGACTCGCGGTGCGATTGTTCCCCTTCACCCGTCGAGGAACGGACAGCCCGCGAATCATCTCTATCGATCCCCTCGTCGCGTTTGGTCGTCCGGTGATCGTTGGCTCGCGAGTCACGACAGCAGATGTCGCGGACCGCTTCAAGGCGGGCGAGTCGCCAGCCGCAATTGCAGCCGACTATGACCGCCCGGAAGAAGAAATCTGGGAAGCGATCAGGTGCGAGCTCGAAGCGGCGTAAAGTCCCTCCGCTCACTTACTTCGTTGACGAATGCCTCGGCGGTCGGCTGCTTGTTGATTTGCTGACAGCGACCGGGGCACAAGTCGTTCTGTCGCGTGACCACTTCCCAGCTGGCACCAGAGATGTCGATTGGCTGCCGATCGTCGGTGCGAAGGAGTGGGTCGTTCTGACCAAGGATCGCCACATCCGGCGCAGACAATTGGAGATCGACGCCCTCACGAATGCGAGGGTCCGCGCATTCGTCCTTACGGCCGCAGATCTCACCGGGGCCGAACAAGCTGCCGTATTCGTGAAGGCTCTTCCCAGAATTGAGCGGATCTGCCGGGCCACCCGTGGGCCGATCATCGGCGCCATTGGTGAGAGCGGAGGCATATCGATGCTGCGACTGCCGCGTCGTCGGCGGCTGCGTCGACGAACTGCCGCGAATGCCTAGGCAAGCGAAGTGACCGCAAGCCGACCGCCGGTCCGTCGATCAGACGCCCGGCAGTACCCACTGCACGATAGCGGCGACGAGTGAAATCACGAAAGCGCCTCCGAGCGCCCATCCGAAGCTGTCGATCCTGAGGTGATCGGTCAGTCGATCGGTGAGCTTCAGAAGAAGCGCGTTGATGATCCATCGCGTGATGAAGGCCAATAGCCACGCGATCCCAAGGGTGGCGACGGCAAACACCAGAAAGAGCAACCAGCCAAGGAAGAAGTTCAGCAGGCCGAAGATCGCCGCGACGATGACGGCGCTCTTGAAACCCTTGACGTGAAACCCTGGAAGCACAGCCGCTGTGACCCACACAGCGAGCGACAGAATCAGCCAGGCGATGAGCAGGTTCATACCGTATTGTGGCGCAAACAGGTGACGTGGTAGAGCCGCTCCCCACTCAGCGCCAGGCGCCTTCGACAGAGGCATGGCGGAGAGATGTGACTCCCTGTTCAAAAGCGCACATCCATAGCGACCGACCGTACGGTATTCATTTGCAGGTCAGAATGGACAAGGCGCCCACGCTTCTCAGCCATATTCCGGCGCTCCAGTGTCCCTGCGACCTCGATCTGCTGGTGTTCTTTGCCAGGCACCCGCGAACGCTGATGTCCGGTGAACAACTCGCCAGGCTCCTGGGCTACCAGCCCAAGGAGGTCACGCGGTCGCTGGATGTCCTGCTCACGGCGTCCTTCCTGACCCGTGCGCAGAACCAGGCGCGCCCGGCACGCCCGGCGCGGATGTACGTGTTGTCGATAGACGCCGTGACCGGCGGACCGCTCGCGGCGATCGTGGAGCTGGCATCGACATGCGAAGGACGTCTGGCGCTGAGGCTGGCGTTGACACCGGGGCAGATACGCACCGGGGAAGGACTCGTTGATGGCAGACCGTGATCTTGTCAAGACCGGCATCGTCGGGTTGGATGCCATCCTGTCAGGCGGCATTCCGCGCGGCAACCTCATTCTCCTCGAAGGCGCGATCGGCACGGGTAAGACAACGCTCGGCGTCGAGTTCGTGTATCAGGGCGCCATGCAGTTCGACGAGCCCGGCATCATCGTGTTGTTCGAGGTGTCGCCCGACAAGATCGTCCGTGATGCAGCGCAGCTGGGGTGGGATCTTCCCGCATTGGAGCGAGCGCACAAGCTCAAGATCATCTTCACGACCCGCCAGGTATTCGCCCAGGAGTTGCAACAGGCAGACAGCCTGCTGCTCGAAGAGGCGGCGCAGATACGCGCCCGGCGCATCTTCGTGGACGGCGTGACGGCTGTGGGCGGCGTCACCGGGAACGGCGGGGGTGTCGAGACCCGGGACACCTTTCACTTGCTCGCCGAAGGGCTGCAACGCGAGAATCTCACCGGAGTGCTCGCGGTTGAGGCGACGGCGTTCAGCGATCAACGGCGGCTGGCCCTGGTCGAAGAATCGATTGCCGACACGGTCATCCGGCTGCGCACGGAAGAGATGACCCGCGCCACGGTGCGGTCGCTCGAGATTGCCAAGTCGCGTGGCCACGATTTTCAAATGGGCCGGCATACGTTCCGGATCGTCGATGGCTGCGGCATCGAGGTGTACCGGCGCGTGCAGGCGCCGCGGAAGGAGCGTGACCAGGCCGCCGCGTTCGATCCGACGACGCGCGTCACGACGGGTGTGCCCGGCCTCGACGCATTGGTGAACGGCGGCTACCTGCTCGGGAGCACGACCGTCGTCGCCGGGATCTCGGGCGTTGGCAAGAGCGTGATGGGGCTGCATTACCTGGCCGAGGGGGCGCGTCTCGGGGAGCGCAGCCTGATGCTCTCGCTGGACGAGCCGGTCCGGCAAATCATCCGCAACGCCAACAGCGTCGGCATCGATCTCAAGAAGCTCATCGACGGCGGCCTCGTGCGGGTGCAGTACGACACGCCGCAGGAGATCGAAATCGATCGGCACTTCCACGACATCGAGCAGATCATGGCCGACTTCAAGCCACGGCGCGTGCTGTTCGATAGTCTCTCCACCTATGGCTCGAACCTGGGCACCACGGGACGCACGTTTCGCGACTTCTTTCACGCGCTGGTCGCGCTGATGAAGGAGTACCAGACCGCCACGGTGTACAACCACGAGAACCCGGAGATGCTCGGGATGGCATCGATGATGGGCGACTTCCATATGAGCTCGCTCGTCGACAACATCCTGTTGATGAACTGGATCGAGATGGGCGACGCGTTCCGTCTCGGGATGACGGTGGCGAAGATGCGCGCGAACCCGAACATGCGTGCGACGCACGAGTGCGAGATCGTGAACGGCGAGGGGATGCGCGTCCTGCCGCGCCAGATCCCGGCCGCGCTGGTTCGTCCGTTCTCCAGTTACCTGAACCTGATCTCGCGCAATCCCGCGCGGAGTCCCGATCCCAGCGCGCCGGATCCCCGGGTCACGTAGGGCCGAATGGGCCAGCCCACCGACACCCTGTTCGACCTCTCGGTGTGGGCGCCCGCGCTGGAGAAGTACGGCGCCGTCGTCCATCTGAGTGTCGCGCTCTACGATGCGAACGAGCAGATCGTCTTCGGGCCCATGCCAGCCTCACCGATCGTCACCGTGTTCCAGAAGCACGGCTACGATCCTGGGGAGTTCGCGGACTGCGCCCGGCAATGCCTCGCGCAGTCCAGTGACCACCGTCCCGCGGTCGTCGTCACGTCCCGGTCGTGCCTGTCGGTGGTTGGCGTCTCGCTGGTGCTCGACGGACAGATCGTCGGTGCGCTCGTGGCCGGATACGCGCTGGTCGCGTTCTGTGAATCGGTGGCCATCGCGCGGCTCGCGCGCGACACTGGAACGCCTTTTCAGGACTTGTGGACCGTCGCGCGGACGCAGCAACCGGTTCCTCGGCCACGGCTGGTTCTCCACGGCGAGCTCCTGCAGGTGCTCGGCGACACCTTGCTGCGTGAGAATGGCCTCAGGCGGCGATCGGACGAGATGGCGCTGGAATTGACCGCGAGCGCCGCGGCCAAGGAGGAATTCCTGGCGGTGCTGTCGCACGAACTCCGAACGCCGCTGACACCGATTCTCGGGTGGACCAGCATCCTCAAGCGGCAAACCGAACCCAAGGTCATCCACGCGGCCGAGGTCATCGAGCGGAACGCGCTCCTTCAGAGTCGCCTGGTTGAAGATCTGCTCGAGCTGACGCGCGCGACTCGAGGAAAGCTGTTCCTCAATCTCAAGATCCTGTGCCTGAGCGATCCGGTGCAAACGGCGTTGGACGCGGTCGCGGATGTCGCACGAAAGAAGGACGTGGCGGTGCAGTTCATCGATGCGTCAGAACCGCTGTGCATCAGCGCGGACGGCGACCGCTTGCAGCAGATCCTCAGAAATGTCCTGCTCAACGCCATCAAATTTACCCCTGCCGGCGGTTCGATCGCGATCGCGCTCACGAGAGAAGGCGAAGAGGGTGTCCTGCGCGTGCGTGACACCGGAGAGGGCATCGGGCCGGACTTCCTGCCGTTCGTGTTCGGGATGTTCCAACAGCAGGAGCAGGGCACCCGGCGCACGCACGCGGGTCTCGGGATCGGCCTCGCGCTCATCAAGCAGCTCACCGAGGCGCATCGAGGCACCGTGAGCGTGGCCAGCGACGGGGTCGGCCGCGGCACGGAGGTGACCCTGCGCTTCCCACTCGCCGCGGGAACGGTGGAGACAGAGGCGCCGCTCAGATCGCCGACGGGCGATCTCCTGGCGATGGACGGTCTCCGCATTCTCGTCGTCGAAGACATGGACGACGCGCTTGAGGCGCTGCGCGTCACGCTCGAACGATTCGGCGCAGACGTGGTGACGGCCAAGGACGGCATCGAGGCGCTCGGCCGGGTGGCCGACGGCGGCATCGATCTGATCCTGTGCGATCTGCGAATGCCGCGGATGGACGGATTCGAGTTCCTTCGCGAGTTAGTCGCCCTGCAGGACCAGAAGCATCCCCCGGTTATCGCCGTGTCAGGCTTCGCCAGCAGCGCGGATCATTCGGCGACGCAGGCGGCCGGATTCGTCGGGCATATCGACAAGCCGTTCGACGACGGCCGGCTCCTCGCGGCGGTGGGTCTGGCGATGGCGCCCCGGCGGTAGCTGGTCTCCGACGGTTCACCGCAGGTTGGTGACCACGTCCACCATCGTGAACGTGGCCGAGGTGAGAGCCGGCCTGAAATACCTCGTCGTCGCCTCGATTGGACCAACCACCAGCGAAGAGCTGCGCCAGGAAGGTATCCCGTCCCTGGTGAGAGAAGCCGCCGAGCGCAGCGCCGATCTCATCGGCGCGCGACGACCGTAAGCCGACCCGCTGTCTGCTCCCACGGCACACCGAGGCACCGAGACAGCGAGGAATTCCGGACGCCCAGGCGACGTCGATCAGACGCCCGGCAGCACCCACTGCACGATGGCGGCGACGAGCGAAATCACGAAAGCGCCTCCGAGCGCCCATCCGAAGCTGTCGATCCTGAGGTGATCGGTCAGTCGATCGGTGAGCTTCAGAAGAAGCGCGTTGATGATCCATCGCGTGATGAAGGCCAGTAGCCACGCGATCCCCAGGGTGGCGACGGCAAACACCAGAAAGAGCAACCAGCCAAGGAAGAAGTTCAGCAGGCCGAAGATCGCCGCGACGATGACGGCGCTCTTGAACCCCTTGACGTGAAACCCGGGAAGCACAGCCGCTGTGACCCACACAGCCTTGCTTTGAAGCGCTTGCCCGCCCACTCAGATCGCCGTACAGTAGCCACATGAGCCCACTCAGAGCCCGCGTTGAGAAAGGTCGCCTGGTCTTGGATGAGCCCACGACGCTGCCCGATGGGACGGTCATCGACCTCGTCGCTGACGACGAAGGTGATGACCTTGCTGACGAGCAACGCCGAGCGCTGCATGAGGCGCTGTCTGCATCCTGGGCGTCGGCTGAAGCGGGTCGTCTCCGTCCGGCTTCCGCGATCCTCGACGAGTTGCGCCAGTTCTTGCTCCTGGGTTCATGAAGTCCGGCGCATCGCCAGATCAACAGCCAGAAGACGTGCAGGCTCAGGCAAGGGATGAGCAAAGGGAGAGGCCATCAAGGAAGGAAACCATGGTTGGTCTCTGTGCCTCGGTGCCTCGGTGTGTCGTAGCGGTGAGCATCGTCGCGATCGCCGCCGACTTGCCGCCGCAGTCCTGGTTTGACCGCGGCGGTGACCATGGACCGAATGTCTAGATCGGGTCGACGCCGGCCCGTGCGCAGAAGTATTCCCAGGCTCTGTCGAGCGCGAGCGGCGAGAACTGCGTTGCGCGTGAGCGCTCGACTTCACCTTCCGACAGCCGTTTAGGCGTGCCGATGGCCATCGCCTGGAGCTGTATCTCCGCGTCGACCTTGAGATAGATCGCCGCGATCACCGCTTCCTTGAGCGTGGATGCGGCCACCACCGCACCGTGTCCGCGCATCAGCGCACAGGTGTTGGGACCGAGCGCGGCCGCCAGGTCGCGTCCCTGGTCCATCGTCCGCACCAGCATGTCGGTCTCGTTGAACGTGGTGGCGATATCCCAGAGCGGAATCTTGGAACCGATCACTGACGCTACGTGCACGACGGGCTCAAGCGTGCGGCCGGTGATGCTGAACGGGAGCAGCGCATAGGCGTGGTTGTGGATGACGGCCTGGACGTCGCTGCGCATCTCGTAGATCGCGCCATGAATCATGCGCTCGCCGTAGGGCGTGCGGTTGGCGGGATCGAGCGATCGGCCATCCTGCTCGAACCGAATCAGGTCGCCGAACTCGACGAGCTCGGGGCTGCGTGACCGCGCCATGATGTAGCGCTTCGGGTTCTCGGGATCCCGGATGCTGACATGCCCGAACGCATCGACGACCTCCTCGCGCGCAAGGATCCGGTTGGCCGCCGCGAGGCGTCTGAATTCGATCCGATCCGCCAGCGGCGCGCCTTGCGCGAACAGATCCTGCGCGGCAAGAGGCGCAACCGCAAGCATGCCGAAAGCGGTGCGAACGAAATCACGTCGTGCCACGCGCACATTCGAAGACATGGGCTCACTCCTCCGGAAGATTTTCCGCACGAGCGTAACACGACGCGAACCAACGGTGGGGAGGCGTTATGGCCCGGCGATGTCGCGAATCCCGGCCAGCGAAAATCTCGCGATGTGGTCGGTCATCGCGTCGAGCGTCTCGGGCGTCCGCTCGAACGCGGGGCTCATCCGCGACGCGACGGGGTTATGCATCTGCGAGAGGCATTGCACGTGCACGCTCATGGCGCAGCGCGCCACGCGCGGATCGTCGATTGGGCAGCCAAGCAGCTCGGCCATGATGCCGCACAGGTATGCCATTCGGGGCTTGATCACCTGCTCGATGACGATGTCGAGGGCCGGCGTCGGATCGGACATCTCGCGCAGCATGAACTGATGGATCCAGCTGTCGTGCCCGCTTCCGACGACGCGGTGCAGGAACACCCCGATGTAGGCCCGAAGCTGTTGCTCGGGCGGCTGTTGCGCGCCAGCCTCGCGCGCCGCCTCGGTTGTCGACTGCATCGTCCGCACGGCCGCCTGCAGCACCTCGTCGTACAGCCCGACCTTGCCGCCGAAGTGGTAGTTGACGGCGGCGACGTTGGCCACGGCCTTCCGGCAGATGTCGCGCACCGTCACCTTGGCGAAGCCGTGCTCGGCAAACAGACGGGCGCCCGCTGACAGCAGCCGGCCGCGCGTCTCCTGGTCCTCGGCCTTCATCCTCACAACGTCCGCTTGAAGAGGAGCGTAGCCCCCGTCATCGCCACGGCGGAGAAGACGATCAGGTAAGCGAGGTCGCCGCTGATCGCCGCGAAGCCGGTGTTCTTCAGGATGAGGCTCTTGAACGCGTGCACGGAGTAGGTGAACGGATCGACGGCGGAAATGACCCGTATCCAGTTGGGAAAGCCCTGCGTGGGATACACCGCGCCGCTCGGGAAGTAGAGGAGCGTATTGAGCACCCCGAAGATGGCGCGCGGCAGCAGCGGGTCGGTGATCCGCGCCATGATGAGAAACATCAGGCTGATGAGGCAAAACGCGGTCGCGACGATGACGACGAACATTCGCATCATTCGCATTGGACGAGCGGCCGCGGCCGGCTCTGGAGCCAGGCGTAGTAGCCAATGCCGCCTCCGAGGGCGAGGAGGATGACAAGTCGAACGATTCGTTTCATAAGCGGTATGAAACAAGTGTATCAAACAACTGTTTGAATCTAGTCATCTTGAACCACGAAGATCACGAAGATCACGAAGAATCTCTTGTACAAGAAGGCCTTCGTGACCTTCGTGACCTTCGTGGTTAACGCGCGTTGCGGGAATAAGATCAACCGATGCCCACCTCTGATGAACTGCTCGAACTTGCCGACCGTTGCGCGGAGAAACTCGATCTCGACGGGAAGGCCCGTCACATCCCCTCTTTCTCCGACGCCGAAGAGCAGTGCGAGGAGGAGTACGAGGAGCTGCTGCTGGCGCTGCACGAAGACGAGCTGTTTGCGCCCGTCGACATCGCCCGCCAGGAGGAGCTCGTCGAGCAGATCGCCGCGGCGCTCCCCGAAGACCAGCGGATGCTGATCGTCGAGCTCGCCGACAACCATGCCCGCCATGTCTGGCTGCAGCAGGAAGGGGCCTATCACGTCGGCCTCGCCGTCGGCCGTCGTCTCAAGACCAGACGCGAGCACTGATGGCGCGGACATTTCTTCAGTACGACGTCTTCACCGACACAGCGCTCACCGGCAATCAACTGGCCGTCTTCCCGGACGGCCGCGGCCTCGCACCCGATCTCATGCAGTCGATCGCGCGGGAGATGAATTTCTCGGAGACAACCTTCATCCTGCCTGCCGAGCAGCCTGGCACCGACATCCGGATGCGGATCTTTACGCCCGGCCTGGAGCTGCCGATGGCGGGCCACCCGGTCATCGGCAGCACCTTTGCCCTCGCGGATGCGGGAACGATACGTCCTGGGACAGAGCGTTTCGTCTTCGGTCTCGGCATCGGACCGACGCCCGTTGACCTGGAATGGGATGAAGCCCGCCTGCGCTTCGCCTGGATGACGCAGCGGAATCCTGTCTTCGGCCCCGCGATAGAGGATCGCGCGACCGCCGCGGCAGCGTTGAGTCTTGGCGTCGATGACCTATCGCCGCGGCTGCCGGTCCAGGTGGTTTCGTGCGGCCTGCAGTACGTCCTCGTCCCGCTTCGCGATCGAGAAGCCGTGGATCGCGCGGTTACCGATGGCGCCGCGATGCGCCGCCTGGCGGTCGTGTCTGGCTGCGATCACGGCGTCTTTCTCTTTGCGATGCTTCCCGCGGGCTCCGATGGGACGGTCTACAGCCGCATGTTCGCGCCGGGTGCCGGCGTTGCCGAGGATCCGGCCACGGGTAGCGCGAGCGGTCCGCTCGGTTCGTACCTCGTGCGCCACAAGGTCGTCTCCGACGCCACAGCGAAGCAGATCGTCAGCCTGCAGGGCGTCGCCATGAAGCGGCCGAGCAGGATTCACATCGCGATCGAGGGCGACGCGGATACGATCAGAAGCGTGAAAGTCGGCGGCGAGGCAGTGCTCGCCGCCAGGGGTGAGCTCCTGATCTCCGACTGAGCGCTTCGCTGGCGGGCAAGTCAGCCGCGACCGGATACGATCAATAAAGTGATTTCGTTTTCAAAAATCAGCAAGCAGTACGGCAAGCAGATCCTCTTCGTCGACGCCTCATTCCAGCTCAACTCGGGCGAGAAGGTCGGCCTCGTCGGTCCCAACGGCTCAGGCAAGACGACGCTGTTCCGGATGATCGTGGGCGAGGAATCGCCTGACGAGGGCGACGTGTCGGTGCCGAAGAAACTCACGGTCGGCTATTTCCGGCAGGACGTCGAGGAGATGTCGGGACGCTCGGTGCTCGACGAGGCGATCGCCGGCAGCGGACGCCTGGGCGATCTCCACCACGAGCTCGAGGCGCTGCAGCATGCGATGGGTGACCCGGCGCAGGCGGGCGACATGGACCGCATCCTCGCGCGCTTCGGCGAGGTGCAGGAGGAGTACGAGCACCAGGGCGGCTACGGCCTCGAGTCGCAGGCGCGCGAGGTGCTGCACGGCCTCGGCTTCGAGGACGAGACGATCGACGGTGACGTCGGCGCCTTGTCAGGCGGATGGAAGATGCGCGTGGCGATGGCGCGCGTGCTGCTCGGCCGCCCCGAAGTGCTGCTGATGGACGAGCCGACCAACCACCTCGACATCGAATCGATCATCTGGCTCGAAGGTTTTCTCAAGTCGCTGCCCGGGGCGCTGCTCATGACGTCGCACGACCGCGAGTTCATGAACCGCGTGGTCGGCAAGATCGCCGAGATCGACGGCGGTGAGATCACCGTCTACTCCGGCAACTACGATTTCTACGAGCGCGAGCGGGCCATCCGCGAAACCAATCGCGAGGCCGCCTACGCGCGCCAGCAGGCGATGCTCGCCAAGGAGCAGCGCTTCATCGAGCGCTTTGCCGCCCACGCCGCCAAGGCGGCGCAGGTGCAGAGCCGCGTGAAGGCGCTCGAGAAGATCGAGAAGATCGAGCTGCCGAAGAAGCGCAAGATCGTGAAGTTCGACTTCCGCGCGCCACCCCGCTCAGGCGACCAGGTCGTCGTCGTCGAGGACGTCTCGAAGGCCTACGGCCGGCGCGTCGTCTACGATCATCTCAACGTGACGATCCGCCGCGGCGAGCGGTGGTGCGTCATGGGCAAGAACGGCGCCGGCAAGTCGACGCTGCTGAAGATGATTGCCGGGGCGATGCAGCCAGACTCGGGTGAAGTGAGGCTCGGCGCCAGCCTCAAGATGGGGTACTTCGCACAGCAGGCGCTCGACCTGCTCGACCCCGATCTCACGATCGAGGAGCAGCTCCAGAAGGATTTCCCGGCCGAGTCGATCGGCACCCTTCGCAACCTCGCCGGCGCGTTTCAGTTCTCAGGCGACGACACCGACAAGAAGATCCGTGCACTGTCGGGCGGCGAGAAGACGCGCCTCGTCATGGCGCGCATGCTGCTCAACCCGCCGAACTTCCTCGTCCTGGACGAGCCGACCAACCATCTCGACCTGGCGACCAAGGAGATGCTCATCGAATCGCTCAAGAATTTCGATGGCACGATGCTGTTCGTGTCGCATGACCGGGCGTTCCTGCGGGCACTGAGTAACAGGGTCATCGAACTGGGCGGAGAAACGGGGAAGGACGCCGAGCCGCACCTCTATCCCGGGTCGTATGTCGAGTACGTCACGAGGACCGGCCACGAGGCGCCAGGCGTCCACGCTTAGCGTAAGATACGCGCGGCGGCGACGCGGACTCGCCATTCAGGAGGGGCTATGCGGAGCAATGGTGTTGCAATGGGGCTGGCGATCGCGGCAGGTGTCGCGACGACGCACATGCAGCTTATGGTGAAGGGCGAAGGCCTCCAGTAAGACCGTGAAGATCTTCCTCTGCGCGATCGGTGTAGCGGCGATGACAACCGTCATGGCCGCGCAATCCACAAAGACGTTCGTGGCGCGGCTGTCGCCGGTGCCGATCATGGCTGACCAGCAGGCAACGGTGAGCGGGTCGGGAACGGCCACCGCGACGCTGACCGGGCGCCGGTTGACGATCGACGGCAAGTTCAGCGGCCTCCGCACGCCGGCCACCGTCGCGCGATTGCACCTTGCGCCGTGGGCCTCTCGCGGCGATGCGTTTGCGGACGTGAAGGTATCCAGCGGCACCAGCGGGACGCTGACGGGCGCGATCGATCTCACGCCGCAGCAGGTGCAGGCACTCGAAAAGAAATCCGTCTACATCCAGTTGCACAGCGAGAGAGCTCCCGACGGCAACCTGTGGGGATGGCTGGCGCTGCAGGAGGCGAAGCGATGATTGCGCGCGCGATCGTGTTGGCGGTGGCGACCATGATTGGTGCCGTGGTGATCGCGGCGCAGCAGCCTGCCCCGGGCGTCGGGTTCACCGCCGCGCAGGCGACCGCGGGCCGCGTCTTTTACGCGGCGAGTTGCGCAAGCTGCCACTCCGAGGATCTCAACGGCCGCGAAGCGCCGCCGCTCAGGGGACCGAGCTTCCAGGAGAAGTGGGGCTCACTGTCCGTGCAGGCGCTCTCCGCCTACATCCAGCAGAACATGCCGCAGGGCGGTCCGACCCTGCCCGCCGATCAGTACGCGGCGATCATGGCGTTCATCCTGCAATCGAACGGAGCGCAATTGGCCGGGGCCGCCGCGGCTCCCGCCGCTCCCGCCGCGCGCGAGCCGGAGGCTCGTGGCCTGACCCTGGAAGGGACCGTCGAGAACTACACGCCGGTGACCGACGCGATGCTGCGCACGCCGCCGGCGGGTGACTGGCTGATGGCGCGGCGCAATTACCAGTCGTGGAGTCACAGTCCGCTCACCGAGATCACGACCGCCAACGTCAAGAATCTGAAGCTCGCGTGGGTCTGGGCGATGAACGAGGGCGGCGCCAACGAGCCGACCCCGATCGTCCACGATGGCGCCATCTTCCTCTACAACACCGGCAACGTCGTGCAGGCGCTTGACGGCAAGACCGGCGAGCTGATCTGGGAAAACCGTGTCGGCCCAGAAACCATCATCGGGCAGGGCGCGATGCGCGGCATGGCGCTCTACGCCGACAAGCTCTACCTCGCGACGACCGACGCGCGGCTGGTGGCGCTCGAGGCCCGCACCGGCCGCAAGGTCTGGGACGTGAAGGTCGCGGAGCGGTCGAGGGGATTTGGTAACAGCAGCGGTCCGATCATCATTCACGGCAAGGTCATTCAGGGGCTGAACGCCTGCGATCGCTACCAGCTTGATCGCTGCTACATCAGCGCGTATGACGCCGAGACCGGCAAGCAGCTCTGGAAGTTCTACACCGTCCCCTACGCCGGCGAGAAGAACGCCGACACCTGGGGCACGCTCCCCGACATGTTGCGCAAGGGCGGAGAGACGTGGATCACCGGCAGCTACGATCCCGATCTCAACCTCACCTACTGGGGCGTCGCGCAGGCCAAGCCGTGGGTGGCGGCGAGCCGCGGACTGAAGACGTCCGATCGCGCGCTGTATACGGGATCGACCGTCGCCCTGGATCCGGATACCGGCGAGCTGAAGTGGTACTTCCAGCACGCGCCTGGTGAATCACTCGACCTCGACGAAGTCTACGAGCGCGTGCTCGTGGATATCGGTAACCGCAAGTACAGCTTCAGCATCGGCAAGCCCGGCATCCTGTGGAAGCTCGATCGCGAGAGCGGCGAGTACGTCTCGCACGTCGAGACCATCTTTCAGAATATCTGGCAGAGCATCGACAGAGAATCCGGCGTGCCGCGCTACCGTGCCGATATCACCCAGGCCAAGGTGGGCGAGTGGGTGCTCGGATGTCCGAGCACCGAGGGCGGACACAACTGGCATGCAACGAGCTACTACCCGCCGTTGCAGATGCTGGTGATCCCGCTGGCGCAGTCGTGCATCGAGATGTCTGGGAAGCTCGTGGAGTTCAAGGAAGGATCCGGCGGCACCGCCGGCGACCGGAAGTTTTTCGAGATGCCCGGCACCGACGGCAACGTCGGCAAGCTCGCGGCCTTCGACCTCAACACGATGAAAGAGGTGTGGTCGTACTCGCAGCGGTCGCCGTTCCTGACGGCGGCGCTCACGACCGCGGGCGGGCTCGTCTTCGCTGGCGATCTGGATCGGAAGTTCCGCGCCCTTGACGTCAAGACCGGCAAGCCGCTGTGGGAGACGCGTCTCGGCACGTCCGTTCAGGGATTCCCGGTGTCATTCAGCGTTGGCGGCAAGCAATACATCGCCGTCACCACCGGCCTCGGCGGCGGCAGCCCCCGCCAGGTGCCCCGCACCATCACGCCCGACGTCCGCCACCCGGCGACGGGCAACGCACTCTACGTCTTCGCACTCGAATAGCGGCGCCTGCTCCTGATCACGACACACTGAGGCACCGAGGCACCGAGGTCTTCTTTTGGAAGAAAAGAAATTCGGTGCCTCGGTGTCTCGGTGTGTCGTCTCAGTGGAGGATGTCGCGAAGAGAGCTCAGAATCTCAGCAGCCGGTTCACTTTGACGATGAACGCGCGGTTCATCAGGTCGGGGAAGCGGCGGCCGAACGTGTCGCGTTCGTCGTTGTAGACGACGAAGAGCTCGCTGCCGGGGCGATATTCCCACCGCAACCGCACGTTGGCCGAAACGGCGTGCGATTCCGAGTTGTACTGCACCAGCGCGCTCGTGAACATGAACGGCGTCGAGGTGAATGTCACGCGCGATCCGAGGAGCTGGGACGTAAAGTTTCCCTCCGCCAGATTGACCCGGTTGACCGTGTAGGTCGGCTCGAGTGAGAACCTCGCGGTGACGTTGACGCGGCCGGCCGCGACATCGAGCGCAGTCCTGTGGCCGTTGTAGAACGAGCCGCTCTGCAGCGTCAGGTTGCCGGCGATGCGCTGCCGGTTCGCCCGGTTGTAC
>CAMCNL010000004.1 GCA_945876205.1 Candidatus Sulfopaludibacter sp. SbA3 | reverse complement strand
GGCGCCGCACAGGCGCCAGCCGCTCCGATCGTACGACGCCAGGTGTCGATCGGAGGCCGGCGCATACGAGTGGTGGACCTGCACGCGCATAGCTACTTCGTTCCGCCCGTCGTCGATGTCGTCCGAGGCACCCCTTTTGCGGCGAAGGTGGCCACCAACCAGGAACCCCTGGTTTCGGAGCGTCTCCGCCCGATGGACCAGCGGGGCATCGATGTGCAGGTCCTGAGCACGAACGGCTTCAGCATGGGCTACTGGTGGTATGCGGCCGATCGTGACCTGGCGACTCGTATTGTCCGAACCCAGGATGAATATGTCGCCACCTTCTGCAAGTCGCATCCGGATCGTTTCGTCGGCCTGAGCTCCCCCTCGCTCCAGCATCCCGACCTTGCGGTGCAGCAGCTGGATTACGCCGTCAACCAGCTCGGGTTGAAGGGCGCCTCAATCGGCGGCCACGTGGATGGTGCGAGGCTCTCGGATCCCAAGTTCTATCCCTTCTGGGCCAAGGTCCAGGACATGGGTATCGTCGTATTCATGCATCCCAATGGTGCGGAGAATGCGCTGCGACCGGGCTTCTGGGAGGGCTCAAAAGGCTCCCTCGGCAACACCATCGGCAATCCCCTGGAAACGACCATCGCGTTGTCGCATCTGATCGTCGAGGGAACGCTGGATCGCTTCCCGGGAGTGAGGATCTGCGCGGCTCACGCTGGCGGCTATCTACCCTCGTACTTAGGACGGACGGAAGCCGCCTGCGGGCGGGGACCCTGCGCCAACACGAAGAAGCCGGGCGAATATTTCAAGCAGCAGATCCTGGTCGACACGATGGTGTTTTCGGACGAGGGCCTGCGGCACCTGGTCGCCGAGGTTGGCGTCAACCAGGTCGTCTACGGGACAGACATTGCCTCGAGCAATGTCAACGCCGGCTGGCCCGACACCCTGGACATCGTGCTCCGTTCGCCGCATCTGAGTGATGCCGACAAGGAAGCGATCCTCGGCGGAACGGCGGCCCGCTTGCTGCGAATCTGAGTTATTGGACGAACTTCACGCCGGTCTCGGCCTGGAACTCGTCGAAGGTGTAATTGTCCTCGCAGACGTATTCCTTCAGTTCCCACGTGGGTTTCAGCTTGAAGATCTTCTGTCCCGTCCAGTCACGGGTATAGGTTTTCGGATCGTGAAAGGTGAGGTCCAGCTGCAGCGTTTCCTTGTCCACGAGCCGGAAGCGCTCGGTTAGCTCGAGCTGCTCCGAGTACGGGTGCCCAACCCGATCGAGCCAGCCCTTGCCATTGAATCCGGTCGTGTGCACGACGAGCGTGTTGCCCTCCCACTTGCCGATGGAGTGCCCCATCCACGTCGTCTCCGCGTCCTTTGGATGACCTCGACCGTCGAGGTAAACCGTCCGGTACACGACATCGTATTCAAACAGCATCGCCAGCCTGGTGGGGCTCTCCACGAACTCCACCGGATAGGGCGTCACATAGGAACGCGGCGCGCCTGGCGGAAAACACTTATTGGTCGGGTCGTTCGACGTCTCGCTCTGTGCGTCTCCGTGTGCGGGTTTGTTGGCCTTGAATTTCTCGAGGCCCCAGGGCGTCATCGGGTATCTCTCGAGATCGGCGGCACGCGCGCCGCGCGGATCAGCCGGGTCGAAGGTGTAGCTTCCGACTGGCTGCCACAGGCCAGAGAGGTTCGGCCTCGACGCGACCGTCTGGGCTTGGGAAGCGACTGCCCCGAGAGCCAGTGTCAGCAGCACACAGAGAGGCACGGGTAAGTGGTGTCGCATGTTCGAGCTCCTGCGCCCCGGAGGGCGCGTCAGTCGTTACCGCCCATGGACAATTCCGCGCCGTTCAGGATGATTTTGGAGATGGCCATGGTAGGCGTCCCGTTCTTGGCAGCACGGCCGGTGATCGTCACCTGATCTCCCGGCTTGATGGTCTTACTCGTCCAACCCGCATTCCGCGCCATCGAGTTCGGACCGCCGCGCTCCCCGACCCAGCGCGTGACGTTGCCGGCCTCGTCTTTCGATTCCAGGAAAAGCAGGACGTGGGGGTTCGCAAATCTGAATTCCGTGACCGTGCCGCTCACGGTCACCGTTTTCGTGGTGTCGTAGGCAGCGGTGCCGTGATGGGAGAACGCTGGTGGCGCAGTCGCAACGAGACCGACAGCCGAGAGGATGAAGGCCAGGGAGTGCTGTCTCATTGTTAAAACCTCCAGAACGGGACTCTGGATCGCGAGAATCGACGCGGAGTTTACCATCCTGGCGGCTGACTGCGCCAATGCCTCAGAGACATCCCTCGCGGCCGAGAGAAGTGTGTAGAATCCGCCCACGGCAACACTACTTAGAGGAGGCAGCATGGGAACCGATTCTCAGAAACGCGCGAGGAAACGGGCGGTGCTTGGCTTGACCTATCTGGCTGCCGTCGTCGCCCTGGGTGTGTCTTCACCCGGGCAGGCGCAAAGCGGAGAAGGCGACGTGCCCGTGCCGCGCTACAAGGTCGACCCCTACTGGCCGAAGCCGCTGCCAAACAACTGGCTGATGAAGGATATTCCCCGCGTCGCGGTCGATAAACAAGATCGCGTCTGGATCATCACGCGCGGCGAAGAGATCACCAAGGCAGAGGCGGGCCTGGAGCAGAATCCGCCCGCTGCCTTATGCTGCAGAACCCCGCCGACCGTGATGGCGTTTGACCAGGCCGGCGAGGTCGTGTACGCGTGGGGCAAGAAAGACGGATACCTGCCCGGCGGCAAGCCGATGTACCAAAGACGAGTCCGCGCTCTGGCGCTCGACAAAGAGGGCAACGTCTGGGTTGGAGGTAACGACGCAGGCGACACCCTCTTGCAGTTCACACCCGACGGCACGTTTCTTCGCGAATTCGGTCGCCGCGGCCCGGTCGTACCCGCCAGTCAGCAGAAGCCGAACAACCAGCAGACCGACTATCTTCTGCGTGGACCTACCAATCCGACGATCGATGCCGAGACAGGCGAGCTCTTCGTCGATGACGCACAGTTGAACAAGCGCATCCTGGTGTACGACCTGGCCAGCGGTGCATTCAAGCGCGGCTGGGGCGGCCATGGTGTTTCGCTCAGCGAGATCGACAACGATCCGGTGGCGGAATTCGATCCGGCCGGCCCGCCCCGCACGCACTTCACCCCGACCAGCCACTGCGTGAAGATCTCCGTGGACAGACTGGTGTATTTCTGCAATCGCGGCGGCGACAGCATCCAGGTGTTTACGACGCAGGGCAAGTTCGTCAAGGAGTTCTTCCTGTACCGCGCGGCGGCGGGCGGCGGCGAGCGGGTATTTGATGTGGCGTTCTCGCACGATCCGAAGCAGAAGTACATGTTCGTATCGGATGGCACCAACGGCGTGGTCTGGATCCTGCGGCGCGACGACGGCGCCATCGTCGGCTCGGTCGGCCACAAAGGTCGCATGGCCGGCGAGTTTTACACTCCCAATGGAATTGCCGTCGACTCTCAAGGCAACCTCTACGTCGGTGAGGTTGGCGGGGCCGGGCGGGTGCAGAAATTCGTATTGGAACGGTAGCCCCTTAGGTGGATAATGCGCGCCATGGAGGTGGTCTGTGCGTAAGACGCTGATGAGCGCGCTTGTCGTTGCTGGGATTCTGTTCCTGTCGCAGCCCGGCGTTATGCTGGCGCACCACGGCGCCGCGACCTTCGACACCGAGAACGAGATCACGGTCAAGGGAACGGTCACGGAATGGACCTGGTCGAATCCACATTGCATTCTCAGAGTCGACGTCAAAGACGCTGACGGTACCGTCCGGAACTGGGCGGTGGCGACCAGCAATGTCGCGGACGTGTCGAAACGCGGCTGGTCGCGGCGCTCGTTCGCCGCGGGCGATGCCGTGACCATCTTGATCCAGCCCGCCAAAAGCGGTGCGCCGGTCGGCATGATCAAGAACGTGATGCTGGCTGACGGCACCAAGCTCCAGTAAAGGAACGATGACTATGCGCACGCGACTGACGGTCGCCGCCACGATCGTGACGACGCTGGCGATCTGCGCACCCCGCGCCATGGCGCAGACCTGGGGTTTTCCCGGATTGAGCAACGACGCATTCGCAGCGATCGCCGCTGGCGGGCCGGCGCCGCAACGCGACCTGACCGGTGAATGGGATCCGGGCGGCGCGGGGATCGCCGGTGGCGACAATTACTTTACCGGCAGGAACACGCCACCGCTCACGCCGCTCGGTCAGCAGATGGTGTCGCGAAACCGGCCGGGGCACGGCCCGTATTCAGCGAAGGTCTACGACGGCAACGATCCGCTGACGACGCAGGGGGATCCTTCGGGCTTCCCCCGGATTGTCAACTACGAGTTCCGGCCGATCCGAATCGTCCAGACACCGAAGGCGGTTCTGATCATGTACTCGTTCAACCAGACCTGGCGCATCATCTGGACCGACGGCCGGAAGCTGCCGGAGGATCCTGATCCGCGATGGTTCGGCTACTCCGTCGGGCGCTGGGAAGACAACACCACGTTCGTCGTGGATACCGTTGGCATGACCGATCGAACCTGGATCGACAGCGGTGGCTACCCGCACAGTGACGCCATGCGCGTGCAGGAGCGGTATCACCGGACTGGGATGAACGTGCTCGAGTTGACCGTCACCATCGACGACCCGAAGGTCTACACCAGGCCGTTTCAATCACGCGACCGGCTGCCGTTGAAGCGGCTGCCCGATGGTACGGATTTCCTCGAACAGGTCTACGCCGCCTCCGAAGTCAGGGAATTCAAGACCGACGTCGCCGACCAGACCCGGACGCCGTAACTCCGACTCCTTCCGATGATCAAGTCACCGGGCGCGGCGATGGCGGCGTCCATCCCGTCGCGATGGACGCCCGAGCTTCAAAGCCTCGCCCGGATCATTTTCGGCTTCCTCGTATTTCGCCACGGCATGGAGCAGGTGCTTGGGTTTCCGGGCTCCTGGCTCGATGTTCAAGCCGCCTCCCCGTTCGGTGCGCTCAAGTTGCTCTGCTTTCCGGGCGGCTTGCTGATCATGCTCGGCCTGTTTACACGGCCGGTCGCGCTGCTACTCGGCGTCGCACACCTGCTGTACTGGCTCGTCGAGCCGCTGCCCGAGTACCTGCTCGAGGGGAGCCGGCTGTTTGGTTCGCGCGGGGCGCCGACCGATCACCTCGTGCTGCCGGCGTTGTTCTTTGTCTACCTGTCGCTCACTGGACCAGGACCCTTGAGCCTCGACCGGTGGCTGAAGCGGGATGCGGGCGCGGTGTCTCACCCCCGATGGGCCGCGTATTCGCTGACGGTCCTGCGCATCGTCGCCGGGTTTCTTTTCATCTTTCACGGAAGCGGCAAGATTGCGCCGACGCTGGATCTGACGTCGTTGCGAGCGCTGGCGATGGTGCTCGAGATGTTAGGCGGGCCGATGATCATGCTCGGCCTGTTCACGCGTCCGCTGGCTTTCCTGCTCTCGGGTGAGATGGCCTTTGCCTACTTCATCAGCCACGCGCCCGAAGGGTTCTGGGGAAGCTTCCGCGAACCGAACCAGGAAGCCGCGATTCTCTTCTGCTTCTTGTATCTGTTTTTCTGGGCCGCCGGGCCGGGTCCTTTCAGCCTCGATCGCCTCGTGCAATCGCGGCGCGGACGCGTCACCCCCGTCCCGGCGCCGGCACCGACGTTGGTGTAAGTGGGATAGCTGGATGGTCGGGAGCCGAAGTACAGCGGCCGGGCCGCGGGGAGATATGGTATAGATCTCCCGCTGTTCCTCCGCTGTCAGCGACTACTCAGAGTACGGCGTCAATCCCCTGTCACCTAATCACGAGAGGAACCAACCGATGAAGATTCATCGCATTCTTGGAGTGGTCCTGGCGTGCGTCGTGTTCCTGCCCGCCGTTGGATGGGCGCAAAGTGCTATCACCGGCGTAGTGCGCGACACGTCGAGCGGCATCCTGCCTGGCGTCACCGTTGAAGCCACGAGCCCGGCGCTCATCGAGGGCAATCGGGTGGCGATCACCAACGAGGAAGGCCGCTACCGGTTCGTCGACCTCCGCCCCGGTACCTACTCATTGACGTTCAGCCTCGCGGGCTTCCAGTCGCTGCGCCGCGACGCGGTGGAACTGCAGGCGGCATTCACCGCGACCGTGAACGCCGACCTGGCGGTCGGCTCGGTCGAGGAGACCATTACCGTCAGTGGCGCGCCGCCGGTCGTCGACGTCGTGAACGTCCGGCAGCAAACCCAGATCACCGAAGAGACGCTGCAGGCGATTCCGGTGAACCGGCGCATGGCCTCATGGGCGGCGATCCTTCCGGGCGCGACCGTGACCCGGCCGTCGGACCACGATGTCGGCGGCATCCAGGGTGAGCGCGGCGCTTTCAGCATCCACGGCGGACCCACGGTGGATCAGTCCGTGGACGGGATGTATCAGGTCCTGCTGGGCGGCCGCACCATCTACAGCTTCAATACGCACGCCATCCAGGAAGTCGTGGTGGAAACCGGCGCTGGTTCGGCCGAATCGTTCAGCGGCGGCTCGGTGCTGAACTACGTGTACAAGGACGGCGGCAACAAGTTCTCCGGCACGTTCAGCGCGACCCATGTGACCGGGGCGATGCAGGCCGACAACCTCTCGGATCAGCTCCGCGCCCGCGGGCTCTCGAGGCAGCTGCAGCAGTCGGGCGGACTGAAAGAGTCCTTCGACGTGGGCGGCGGCATCGGCGGCCGGATCCTGCGCGACAAGCTCTGGTTCTATACGGCATCGCGCATCAGCGGCACCGGCCAGTATCAGACCGGCAACTTCTACAACAAGACGCAGGGCTCGATGGTCTACACGCCCGACGAGAGCCGCCCGGCGTTCACCAAAGAGCGCTTCCGGGATATCACTGCCCGTGTCACCTGGCAAGCGAGCCCGAAGAACCGCTTCGCCGGCCTGCTTTCGGTGCAGAAGAACTGCACCTGTTTTTACATGCTGGTGGAACCCGCGGTGCTGACCGCGCCGGAAGCGGTCGGGCAGCATACCTACAGCCCACTGTATATTCCGATGGCGACCTGGACGTCGCCCGCGACGTCAAAGCTGTTGTTCGAGGCGGCCGGCTCCGCGCAGATCGCCACCAATCACACCAAGCGTCAGTTGGAAGTAGACCTCGACGATATTTCGATCACCGATATCGGCCTGAACCGGCTCTATAACTCGCGCGCGCTCAACCTGACCCAGACCGGCAGTTATACGGTCAACCCCGTCAAGCAGTACCACCAGAAGTTCGCGGTGTCGTACCTCACGGGTGCGCACAACCTCAAGGCGGGGATAAACCTCAGCGAGTTTGCCGACCCGGGGCCCGGACGCTTCACCGATCCAAACCAGATCAACCAGGGCCGCTCGTACACGTTCCGCAACGGCGTGCCCGAAACGGTCACCATCTGGGCCGTGCCGCACGGCCTCCGCGGCAGCGTCCTCGACACCGGGCTGTTCGCGCAGGATCAGTGGACCATCAACCGTATGACCCTGAACCTGGGCGTGCGCTACTCCGAGTGGAAGGGATCCACGCCCGAACAGGTGCTACCGCCCGGTCCGTTCGTGCCCGAGCGCACGGTTGCCGCGACGAAGAACAACCCGCTGTTCCGCAGCCTTAACCCGCGCGTCGGCGCCGCCTACAACCTGTTCGGCGATGGGCGGACGGCCGTGAAGGCGTCGATTGGACGGTACGTCGGGGTCGAAATCGCCCCCGTCTCGAATCCCGCCGCCAACATGTCGCTCACCACCAGCCGGTCGTGGAATGACGTCAACAGCAACTACGTGCCCGATTGCGATCTGCGCAATCCGGCGGCGCAGGGTGAATGCGGCCCGTGGAACGACCTCGGGTTCGGCAAGGCGCGAGAAGTGACGACGCGCTATGCCGACGATGCGTTGGGGGGCTTCAACAAGCAAGCCTATAACTGGCAAGCCTCCGCGTCGGTGCAGCACCAGCTACTGCCCGGGATGGGGCTGAACGTCGGATATTTCCGCACCTGGTACGGCGGCTTCCTTGCAACCGACAACCTGGCGGTCACGCCGGCCGACTACGATCCGTACTGCATCGCCGCGCCAGTGGATTCACGGCTGCCGACCAGCGGCGAGCAGCTGTGCGGCTTCTACGACCTCCGGGCCGCGAAGTTCGGCCTGGTTGACAATCTGGTTACGCAGTCGTCGCACTACGGCGATCAACGCCAGGTGTACAACGGAGTCGATGTCACGTTGAACGGGCGGTTCCTAGCCGGCGGCCAGTTCCAGGGAGGCGTCAGCGTGGGACGCACGGTCCTCGACAACTGTCTGGTGGTGGACTCACCGGAAACGGCGCGCGATGAATTCTGTAAAGTCACACCGCCATGGTCCGCTGGGACGCAGGTCAAGTTCCTGATCGTTTATCCGTTACCGTGGAACCTGCGAACGAGCGCCGTGTACCAGAACAATCCCGGTATTTCGTACACCGCCAGCACGGTCGTGAGCAACGCGGACGTGGCTCGGTCGCTTGGCCGTAGCCTCGCGGGCGGAGCGCGGAGCGTCACGAAGGACATCGTCGCGCCGCAGACGCTGTTCGAGCCACGGTTGCAGCAGATAGATGTGCGCCTGAGCCGAATCTTCCGTGTTGGAGGCGCCCGCCTGACAGCGAACGCCGATCTCTACAACGTGTTCAACGAAGACGCCGTTCTGCAGGAAAATACTCGGTTCGGCAACACCTGGCGGGAAGTGAGCTTGGTAATGGGCGGACGGATGCTGCGGTTCACGGGCCAGTTCGACTTCTGATCAACTGGTGTCAAGAGCACAGACTTTTCGATCGCTGAATAGAACCGGTAGCCCGGCGCGCCTCTCGTTCGCCGGGCTTCCTCGCGTAGGAGTGAGTTACTGCCAAAAGATATGCGCCTTGCCAGATTTGCTGGCCTGCTTGAGCGTCCGCTAAGTACTTTTCCCAGCTACATGGCGACCGAGCCACCCAGCTACCAAACTAGGGCTTGACGTCTCCTTCTCTTCATATCAGGATTTCCGCAATGCAGATGCGATCAAAACGACCAATCCTTGCGGCCATGGCCACCATGGCGGCCGCGTGGCTCTTCACCGTGACGGTCTCCGGACAGGCGGCGCCCGCCGGCGAGCGGCCGCAGATGTCGGAGGAGGCCTTCAAGAACATCCAGGTCCTCAAGGGCATCCCGGCCGACCAGTTCATGGGCACGATGGGAGTTTTTTCCGCGGCGACGGGCCTCAACTGCACTGATTGCCATACCGAGGACAGCGGTGGTGACTGGGCGAAGTACGCTGACGACAACGCGCTCAAGCGGCAGACGCGCCGGATGGTGTTGATGATGAACGCCATCAACATGGCCAACTTCGGCGGACGGCAGGTGGTCACTTGCTTCACCTGTCATCGCGGCAACTCGCGTCCGACCGTCATGCCAAGCATTGACCTCCTGTACAGCAGCCCGCCTCCCGAGGAGCCGGGCGAGCCGATCGTGCAGGCGCCGGGACAGCCGACCCCCGATCAGGTGTTCGAGAAGTACATCCAGGCCTCCGGCGGCGCGCAGCGCACCGCAGCGCTCACCAGCCTGACCGCCAAGGGCCTCTCCCTCGGGTTCTCCGATGCCGACAAGGCGCCCGTGGAAATCTACGCGACCCCGCTGCCGCAGCGAACGACGATCTTGCACACGCTGTCGGGAGACACCACCACCGTCATCACCCCCACGGCTGGATGGCTCGCGGCGCCCCCCACCGATAGGCCGCTGCCAATGCTGCCGTTGACCGGCACGGATCTCGAAGGCGCGAAGCTCGAAGTGCTCGCGTTCTTCCCGGCGCGGCTCAAGCAGGCACTCACCAACATCCGCGTCGGCTACCCGACCGAGATCGACGGAAAAGAAGTGAATGTCCTGCAGGGGACGATCGCGGGCAACGGCACGGCCACGCTGTGCTTCGACAAGGAGACGGGCCTGCTGACGCGCATGATCCACTGGGGGACCTCGCCGGTAGGCCGCATCGTCCAGCGCGTGGACTACAGCGACTACCGCGACCTGGCGGGCGTGAAGCTTCCGTTCAAGTGGACGGTGGCGTGGCTCAACGGGCGTTCGAGTTTCGAGCTGACCGACGCACAAGCCAACACGCCCATCGCCGCCGCCCGATTCAACAAGCCCGCGCCGTCGACGCCGCCGAAATAGGCTTTGGGCTCCAGGCTTCGGAAAAGCCTGGAGCCCACCCCTCGACCCCGCAGCGCCCGATTCAAGATCTGATATTGCTCTCCACCCCCCCGGGTGATATAAGCAGCCCGGGTTCCCTTCCACCTACCCCCGGCAACCCTGGCCGTCAAAGAGGCCTTCAAGTAAGGAACTTGGAACCAGGAACCAGGAATCAGAAACCAAAAAGGAGCGTCACATGCGTGGTCTGGTCTTGTTCGTCGCAGGGATCCTCGTTGGAACAGCGGTGCAGATCGGCGTCGCGCAGACGCAGCCGAAAACGATCGGCCGGCTGAATCATGTCGCGGTCAGCGTGGCCAACATCAACGACGCCCTGAAGTGGTACGGCGACAAGATGGGCTTTCGCGAGGTCGTCAGGAACACCAATCCGCAGGGCGAGCTGCAATCGGCCTACATCCAGGTCAGCCGCGACACCTTCCTCGAGTTGCAGCAGGCCAACGCGCAGCGGCCCGCGGGTCTCAACCACTGGGGCATCGAAGTGCCCGACATCAAGGCGGCGGTCGCGTCGTATCGCGAGCGCGGCCTCACCGTGTCCGAGCCTGGCGCCCCGAGCGCATTCACTGGCGGAATCCTCGCCAACATTACCGATCCAATCACCGGCGGGCGGATCGAACTCAGCGAGCAGCCTCCCGCGGGGAAGCTTCGAAAAGCCACCGACGACTGGAAATAGAAACAACTTCCGTTGCTTGAAACGAGGGTGATCGATGGGCGTACAGAGACTCGCGCGCGCCGTGGTCGTGATTGCGTCGCTGCTCCTGCTGGTACCGGCCGCCGCGTCGGCGCAGAGCAGCATCTCCGGGCTTGTCAAAGACACGTCGGGCGGCGTGCTGCCGGGCGTGACCGTTGAAGCGAGCAGCCCGGCGCTGATCGAGGGTTCCCGGTCCGCGGTGACCGACGCCCAGGGGCTCTATCGCATCGTCGATCTGCGGCCCGGCCCGTACACCGTGACGTTCACGCTGCCCGGCTTCAACACCTTGAAGCGCGACGGCATCGAGCTGCAGGCGCAGTTCACGGCCACGGTGAATGCCGACCTGACGGTCGGCGCCCTCGAAGAGACGGTCACCGTCTCGGGCGAGGCGCCGGTCGTCGACATTCGCAACTCCGGCTCGCAGACACAGTTTCAGCGCGAGACCATCGAAGCGCTGCCGGGCACCGGCCGCCTGGCGCTGCTGAACGCGATCATTCCAGGCGCGAGCCTGACCTCGTCGGCCGAACGCAGCGCCGGCGGCAACGACCGCACACAGACCCGCTTCAGCGTGCATGGCGCTCCTGAAGCGCAGCCGGTTGTCGACGGCATCAATCAGCAGATCCCCGGCATCACCATCGGCGTGTTCGTCTTCAGCCAGCTCAATATCCAGGAAGTCGTCGCCGGCTTCGGCGGCGATGCGGAAGCCGATTTCGGCGGCACCCAGTTGAAGATGGTGCCGCGCGACGGCGGCAACGTGTTCTCCGGCACCGGCCTGTTCGCGTTCTCGAACTCGGCGATGGAGACGAAGAACATCACCGACGCGCTGATCGCCAGGAAGCTGAACCCGGACCGTGTCGGCTCGCTCAAGAAGTTCCGCGAGACCGGCGTGGCGTTCGGCGGCCCGATCAAGCAGAGCAAGATGTGGTTCTACGCGTCGGCGCGCGAAGGCGTGAACCAGCAGTACGTCGACGGCACGCAGTGGAACAAGCTCAAGCAACCGGCCTCGCTCCTCTACGAGCCCGACTTCAGCCGCCGCGTGAACACCGACGATTTCACCAGAGACCTCACCGTCCGCCTGACCTGGCAAGCCGCCGCCACGCACAAGATCGTGCTGGCGACGTCGCACCAGCCGAACTGCAACTGCCGGTTCAACCTGTTGACGACCGGCACGCGGCTGACGCCGGAAGCGGGCGGGCCGCATCAGTACAACCCGAACTACACCGGCGCCCTCAACTGGACGCACCCGGCCACCAACCGCCTGCTGTTCGAGGCGGGCGAGAGCACGCAGAACAACAACCAGAACGACATCCGCGAGCCCGGCTGGGATGAAACGTCCTACCGGATCACCGACCAGGCGCTCAACCTGACCTACGGCAACGTCGCCACGCGCACGCTGCCCCGCCGCCAGAACCAGGCGCGCGTCGCCATGTCCTACGTCACCGGCACGCACCAGTTCAAGGTGGGCGTCAACTACCGGCACACCACCATCGGCAACATCGACGAGCTCGGTCACGACGCGGGCATGCACGGCACCGCGGTGAACTACCGCTTCAACAACGGCGTGCCCAACCAGTTGACGCTGCTCGATGCGCCGTGGAACTTCGAGGAGACGACGAGGGACATCGCGCTCTTTGCGCAGGATCAGTGGACGATCCGCCGCCTGACGCTCAACCTCGGCGCGCGCTTCAATGACGCCTCGGGGTCAACGCCGGAGCAGGTGCTGGCGGCCGGCAAGTTCGTGCCCGAGCGCCGCTTCGCGCCGCTGAGCAACGTGCCCCACTACCAGAACCTGAGCCCGCGCGTCGGCGCCGCCTACGACCTCTTCGGCAACGGCAGAACGGCGCTCAAGGTCTCGCTCGGCCACTATCCCGACATCATCCGCACGGTGACCGGCAACCCGGCGAGCGCGCTCACGCGCACCACGACGCGGACGTGGACCGATACCAATCGCAACTTCGTCCCCGACTGCGAGCTGAGAAACACCGTCGCCAACGGCGAGTGCGGCGCGTGGTCGGACCTCACGTTCGGCCGGGTGCGGGGCACCAACTTCGAGCCCGGGCTGCTCGAGGGATTCAACCGGCAGTACCACAACTGGCAGAGCGCCGTTTCCATCCAGCACCAGCTGCGCGAGGGTCTTGGCGTGAACGTCGGCTACTTCCGTACCTGGTACGGCGGCGACGGCGGCGGCAGCGGCATCCCCGGCGCGGAGACCAGCCTCTACGTCACCGACAACCTGCGGATCACCCCTGCGGATCACGATCCGTACTGCATCACCGCACCTGCTGACAGCCGCCTGCCCGGCGGCGGCGGCAACCGGCTGTGCGGTCTCTACGACCTGCGCAACAACCTGTTCGGCCAGGTCGACAACCTCGTTCGACCGTCATCCGATTTCGGCGGCGCGCTCACCCGCGTCTACAACGGCGTCGACGCGACGATGACCGGCCGCTTCGGACGCGGCGGCCAGCTCTCGGGCGGCGTGAGCGTGGGACGCACCGTGACCAACAACTGCCTGGTGGTGGATTCACCGGAGGCCGCGCGTGAAGGGTTCTGCGAAGTGGCGCCGCCGTGGTCGTCGGCGACCGACGTGAAGTTCCTCGCGGTCTACCCGCTGCCGTGGGAGATCCAGACCAGCCTGGTGTACCAGAACAGCCCCGGCATCCCGGTCGCGGCGACCTTCGTGGCCAGCAACGCGGCGATCGCGCCGTCACTCGGACGCAACCTGTCGGACTGCGCGCTGGCCGCGGCAACGTGCAACGCCAACCGGACGATCAACCTGATCCCGAACCTGTCGATGTTCGAGCCGCGCCACCAGCAGATCGACCTGCGCTTCTCGCGGACGTTCACGCTCGGCGGCTCGAAGCGGCTTCGCGCGAACCTCGATCTCTACAACCTGCTGAACGCCGCCAGCGTCCTCGCCATGAACACGGCATACGGTCCGTCCTGGCAGGATGTCACGCAGATCATCAATGGACGTCTGCTGCGCGTGGGAGCCCAGTTCGACTTTTAGGGGGCCGCTCACAATCGGTAGCTGAATCGCTAGGTGGCTGGGTGGCTAGGGGCAAACCCCAGCTACCCAGCTACCCAGCCCAAAAAGTCCCTCTCCAGCCAGACTCAGCCGCGGTAAGCTCTCGCATCATTTATTTCTTGGGAGGTCCAGCTGTGGGAAAGAGACTCTTGGGCGTGGTGTCTGCCGTGGTCTGCGTGCTGGCGTCATCGGCGCCGCTGGTCGCGCACCATGGCGCGGCGACATTCGATACCGCGACCGAAGTGACGCTGAAAGGCATTGTCACGGAGTGGACGTGGTTCAACCCTCACTGCTTCCTCAAGTTCGACGTGAAGGACGCCAGCGGCGCGGTCAAGACCTGGGCGGTCGAGGCCGGCAATCCCACGGACATGTCGAAGCGAGGCTGGAAGCGGACGTCGTTCAAGGCCGGCGACGAGGTCACGGTCCTGCTGCAGCCGGTGAAGAGCGGCGCGGCGGTGGGCCGCATCCGAAGCGTCACGCTCCCCAGCGGCGAGATCCTGAAGTAGCGGCGGCGAGGATGTCTATGCACAAGCATTTCGTCGTGTCGCTCGTGGCCTGCGCGGCCGTCCTGACGTTCTCTTCGGTCAGTGGCGCGCAGACGTGGAATTACGCCGGGCTGAGCAATGAGGAGCTCAAGACGCCGCCGAGCGGGCCCGCTCCCACGCGCGACCTCACCGGCACCTGGGACGCCGGTGGCGCCGGCATCGGCGGATCGGGACAGGCCGACGAGCGCGCCGCGGCGCAAGCGCCGTTTACGCCGCTCGGCCTCGAGATGGCGAAGAAGTTCAAGCCGGGAAACGGACCGCGATCGGCACCAGTGGCCGAGATCAACGATCCGCTGTCGACCCTTGGTGATCCATCGGGATTCCCGCGGCTGCTGACCTTCGAGCTGCGTCCGGTGCAGATGTTCCAGACGCCGACGCAGGTCGTCATGCTCTACATGTTCGAGAAGCGATGGCGCGTCATCTGGACCGATGGACGCGCGCTCCCCACCGATCCCGACCCGCGCTGGTACGGCTACTCGGTCGGACGCTGGGAAGACGACGCCACCTTCGTCGTCCAGACGATCGGGCTGGACGATCGCACCTGGATCGACAACTCGGGCAGCCCGCACAGCACCGATCTGCGCGTCGAAGAGCGCTACCGGCGTGTCAGCCAGAACATGTTGGAGCTCACGGTCACCATCGACGACCAGAAGGTCTACACGAAGCCGTGGCTCGCGCGAAACAAGCTGCCGCTCCGATTGGTACCGGCCAACGTGGATCTGATGGAAATGATCCCCGCGGCGTCGGAAGCGCAGGCCTACACCAAGGACATCTCCAGCCAGACGACGGCCAAGTAGATGTGGGCGCCGCGTCTGCAAAGTCTCGCGCGGATCGTCGTAGGACTCCTCGTCCTGCGTCACGGGATGGAGCAGGTCTTCGGCTTTCCCGACGCCTTCACGCCGGTGCCGACGGCCTCGCTCCACGGTCTCGTCAAGCTGCTGGCATTGCCCGGCGGCATCCTGCTGATGCTCGGCCTCTTCACGCGCTCGGTCTGCGCGGTGCTGGCGCCGCTCTACGTGATGGTCTGGATGGCTGGTCCGTTGCGGGAAGCCTTCGCCGGCCAGGACATCTACCTGGGCATCGGTCAGCGGATCTGGGGACGCGGACCGACCGATCCTCTGCTGCTGCCGGCGCTGTTCTTCACCTACATGTTCGCCGCCGGCCCTGGGCCCTGGAGCGTCGATGCGCTGCGGAACGCGGCCGCCGCGGCGAAGCAGCTCCCCTGGGCGCCCCAGGCGCTCGGCGTACTGCGGATCACGGCAGGATTTCTATTCTTGCCGCACGGCATCGAGAAATTCTTCGGCGACACCCCGGTCGCGCTCTTCTCGCTGCGCGCACTGGCCGGCACGCTCGAATGCGTCGGCGGTCCGCTGCTCGCAGTCGGGCTCTTCACCCGTCCACTGGCCTTCCTGCTCTCCGGCGAGATGGCGTTCGCCTACTTTCTCAACCACGCCCCGGACGGCTTCTGGGGAAGCTTCATTGAACCCAACCAGGAAGCGGCAATCCTCTATTGCTTCCTGTTTCTGTTCCTATCCGCCGCCGGTCCCGGTTCTTTCAGCCTCGAGGGCTACATGAAGAAAAGAGCACAACAGATGGACGTCCAGAAACTCACGCGTCTCGCGCTCACCTGCCTGATCCTGCTTCTGCCGTCCGCGGCGTGGGCGCAAAGCAGCATCAGCGGTGTCGTGCGGGATACCTCTGGAGCCGTGCTCCCGGGCGTCACGGTTGAAGCGGCCAGTCCGGCGCTCATCGAGGGCGTCCGCTCGGCGGTCACCGACAGCCAGGGCCTCTATCGCATCGTCGATCTGCGTCCCGGCGGCTACACCATCACGTTCACGCTGCCCGGCTTCAGAACGTTGAAGCGCGACGGCTTCGAGCTGCAGGCCGCGTTCGCCGCGACGTTGAACGCCGACCTCGCGGTGGGTTCGCTCGAAGAGACGGTGACGGTGTCGGGACAGGCGCCGACCGTCGACGTCCAGAGCTCGACGTCGCAGGTGCAGTTTGAAAAAGCCACCATCGAGGCGCTGCCCGGCGCCGGACGCCTGACGGTGCTCTCCGACATTCTTCCCGGCGCGACGCTCACCCAGGAGTTCAACCGCGGCGTCGGCGGCACGAGCGACCGCACGCAGACGCGCTACAGCGTGCACGGCGGCCCCGAGGCGCAGCCGTACGTGGACGGGATGAATCAACAGCTCCCGAATTCCACGCAGGGCGTGTTCGTCTACAACCAGCTTGGCATCCAGGAAGTCGTCGTCGAGACGAGCGGCGTTGGCGCCGATCGCGACAGCGGCGGCATGCAGATCAACATGGTGCCCAAGGATGGCGGCAACGTGTTCTCCGGCGTCGCGACGGCGGCGTATTCTGGACCCGACCTGGCGACGAGCAACATCACCCCCGAGCTGCTGGCTCGCCACCTCGACCCCAATCGCGTCGGCTCGCTGAAGAAGTTCAGGGATACCGGTGCGGGCATCGGCGGTCCCATCCGGCAGAACAAGCTATGGTTCTTCCTCGCCGCGCGCGAAGGCGTGACGCAGCAGTTCGCCGACGGCGTCTACTGGAACAAGGCGAAACAGTCCGAGGGCAATTACTCGTACGCGCCTGACCTCAGCCGCCCCGCATCCACCAACGACTACTCCAAGGACGTCAGCGTCCGCCTCACGCTGCAGGCCACGCAGAAGAACAAGTTCTCGTTCTCGAGCTCGTTCCAGAACAACTGCAACTGCGTCTTCAACCTGTTGACCGGCGGCCGCGTGACGCCGGAAGCGGCGGGCGAACACGCATACGTGCCCAACTACAACCCGGCACTGTCATGGACGAGCCCGATCAGCAATCGCGTGCTGCTCGAAGCCGGCATTTCCGCACAGAATCTCGACCAGCACGATACCCGCGCCGGCGGGCTCGACGGCACGCAGGAGGGCAGCGAGAAGGACATCCGGATCGTCGACCAGGGCCTGGCGCTGACCTACGGCAACGTGAACGCCACGCGCCGGGTGCCGCGCCGGCAGTACCAGGAGCGTTTCGCGATCTCGTACGTCACCGGCTCACACAGCTTCAAGACCGGCTTCAACCTGCGGAGAACCAGCCAGGGCAATCCCAAGCTGAACTTCGACAAGTACTTGAATGGCCTGGGCGTCGCCTACCGCTTCAACAACGGCGTGCCGAACCAGCTCACGCTCAGCGACGCACCCTGGGCGTTCCAGGAAACGCTGTGGGACACCGCGTTCTTCGTACAGGACCAGTGGACCGTGTTCAGGAGGCTCACGCTCAACCTGGGCGTTCGCTTCAACGACATCAATGCGTCGACGCCCGAGCAGATCCTCGGCGCGGGCTTCTTCGTGCCAGAACGGCGCCTCGCGCCGATGAAGGAAGTGCCGCACTACCGCAATCTCAACCCGCGGCTTGGCGCGGCCTACGATCTCTTCGGCAACGGCAAGACGGCGCTGAAGTTCTCGCTCGGCCAGTATCCCGAGATCATCAAGGTGGCCACGGGTAACCCGGCGAACAACCTTGTCCGCACGACCACGCGGACGTGGGCCGACAACAACAGGAACTTCATCCCCGACTGCACGCTCACCAACCCGGTCGCCAACGGCGAGTGCGGGCCGTGGTCGAACCTGGCCTTCGGCCAGGTCCGAGGCGCGACACGCTATTCCGACGATGCGCTGAATGGTTTCAACGCGCAGTACGGCAACTGGCAGAGCTCGATCTCCCTGCAGCACGAGCTGCGGCCGGGCATCGGGCTGACCGTCGGTTACTACCGCACGTCGTACGGCGGCACGTGCGGCGGCAGCGGCCTCACCAACACCGTGACGTGCCTGCTGGTCAACGACAACCTGCGCGTGACGCCGGCGGACTTCGCGCCGTTCAGGGTCACCGCCCCAACCGATCCGCGGTTGCCGACGAGCGGCCAGGTGCTCACCGGGTTCTACGACGTCAGGCCGGCGCTCTTCGGCCAGACAGAGAACCTCGCGCGGCCGGTGTCGTCGTCTGACGTCGGTCAATTGAGCCGCGTCTACAACGGCTTCGACGTGACGACCAACGCGCGGTTCGGCCAGGGCGGCATCGTGTCGGGAGGTCTGAGCATGGGCCGCACGGTCACGGACAACTGCCTGGTGGTCGATTCACCGCAGGACGCGCGGCCGGGCTTCTGCAAGGTGACCCCGCCGTGGGCGGCGGGTTCGCAGGTCAAGTTCCTCGTGGTCTATCCGCTGCCATGGGACATCTCGACCAGCGTGATCTACCAGAACAGCTCGGGCATCCCGATCACGGCCAGCTACGTCGTCGGCAACGCGGCGATCGCCCCGTCACTCGGCCGCAATCTCTCCGACTGCGGCACCGCGGCGACGTGCAACGCGAATCGCACGGTGGAGTTGATTGCGCCGCAGACGATGTTCGAGCCGAGGTTGCAGCAGGTGGACCTGCGGTTCTCACGCGTGTTCGGTCTCGGTGGCAACCGCCGCCTCAGGCCCAGCCTCGACGTCTACAACCTGCTCAACGCGAGCAACGTGATCAACGAGAACATTACGTATGGTCCGGCGTGGAGGGACGCAACGCAGATCCTGAGCGGCCGTCTGCTGAGGATCGGCGCGCAGTTCGACTTCTAACAGTTGTCAACTTCCTACGCGCGGCGTTTCTCGGGCACAACCAGCAGCAGGATGCCGCCGACGAGAACCAGGCCGCCAACGATTGGCGGCACGCGAACACCGTCGCGATCGGACGTGGTGACCTGCAGGGGGCCCGCGTCGAGCACGGTCTTCTCATTCGTCCAGAACACACCACCCCAGACGAGCGCGACGATCCCGACCACCACGAGCACCAAGCCGATTATTTTGCGTGCGGACATGTGACCTCCGCCCGTTCAGTTGCAATTCGTGGTCCGTGCCCGCCATGAAATTGATGAGCCGGCTCTGATCGTCGGCCAGAATTCGATGTCGATTCTCCGGTGGCGGCGTCGCGCGGCGGCACGTTACCGTGAGCCCATGATTGCCATGACCGAGCCCACGCTGTTCACCGCTCCGCTTCCCGCCCGCCCCGAAATGGAGCGCGCGTTTCTTGGAAGCGATGCGGCCTACGACGGCATCTTCATCACCGGCGTCAGGACGACTGGCATCTTCTGCCGGCCGTCGTGCCGCGCCCGAAAGCCGCTGCCGGCCAACGTCGAATTCTTCCCAGGCGTGCGCGAGGCGCTGTTTGCGGGCTACCGTCCCTGCCGGCGATGCGACCCGATGTTGCCGCCAGGCGCCGCGCCTGAGTGGGTCAAGCTGCTTCTCCAGACGGTCGATGCCGAGCCGAACCAGCGGCTGCACGACGAGGACCTGCGGCGGCTGGGCGTCGAGCCCGCCCGCGCGAGGCGATACTTCCTCGAGCACTACGGCATGACGTTCCACGCCTATTGCCGCGGCCGCCGGCTGCAGGGCGCGCTTCGGCAACTGCGCGCCGGCGACGCGCTCGACGATGTGGCGCTTGGCACGGGGTGGGAGTCGCACAGCGGTTTCCGCGACGCGTTTACGCGGACGTTCGGCACCACACCAGGATTGAGTGAACAGGTCTCGTCCATCGCGACAACGGTCATCGACAGTCCGCTCGGGCCGATCATGCTCGGCGCGACCGACGAGGGGTTGTGCCTGCTGGAGTTCACCGATCGACGGATGCTCGAGGCGCAGATCACCAGACTGGGCAAGCTCCTGCACCAGCCGCTCGTGCCGGGCGAGCACGCCCACCTGACGCATACGCGCCGGGAGCTGGAGCAGTACTTCGCGGGACGCCTCACCGACTTCACCGTGCCGATGGTGTTCCGCGGCACGCCGTTCGAAGAGCGCGTCTGGCGTGAGCTGGTACGAATTCCTTACGGAGAGACGATCTCGTACGCGCAGCTCGCGGAACGGGTGGAGTCACCCGGCGGGCAGCGCGCCGTCGGGCGCGCCAACGGCCTCAATCGCATCTCGATCCTCATCCCGTGTCACCGGGTGGTGAACAGCGATGGAAAGCTCGGAGGATACGGCGGCGGCCTGTGGCGGAAGCACTGGCTCCTGGCGCTCGAGCGACGACCTGGTGAGCTTTAGAGATTGACCAGGGAGAGCAGCTTCGCGCCAAACTGTGCGCGCGTCTCGCCGTAGATCGGCGTCACGGCGGTCACGAAGGCCTTGTGCTCCTCGGGCGTGAGCTCAACGATGGTGCCGCCGGACTTGCGGATTTCGACCATCGCGTCCTCTTCTTCCTTGACGTGCAGGTCGCGCTGATAGGCGATGGCATCGTGCACGGCGGCACGGAATTCTTCCTGGATCGGCCGCGGCAACGCGTCGAACGACTGCCGGTGCAGGAAGATCGGACGCGAGAGATAGAAGTGATTCGTCGCCGAGTGGAACTTGTGGTACTGGTGAACACCGTACCCCACGGTGTTCGCGAAGGGGTTCTCCTGGGCGTCGAGTGTTCCGGCCTTGACGGCCGCGATCGCCTCGGACAGATCCATGATCTTCGGGTCGGCGCCCAGCAACTGGAACGTTCGCTCCTGGATCTTGCTGGGGAGCACGCGCGTCTTCATCCCCTTCATGTCCGACGGGACATGTATCGGCCTGAGGCGGTTCGAGATATGGCGAAAGCCGTTCTCGAAGTAGCCGAGGATCCGGTAATTCATCTCCGATTCGATCTTCGAGGTCATCACCTGCCCGAGCTCGCCGTCCATGGCTCGCCGCGCCGTGGCGATGTCGGGAAAGATGAACGGGAGGTCGGCGACGCCAAGGTCAGGGACGCGCTCGGTGAAGTAGCTGCTGGACTGATAACCGAGCCCGAGCACGCCCTGCTCGACGAGCCAGAGGATGTCGTCGGCGCGGTAGCCGAGATCGAGGATGTTGTAGACGTACTTGACCTCGATCTGGCCGGGGAACTTCGCCTCGAGACGATCGCCGACCCTCTTGATGGCGAGGCTGAACCCGTTCGAAGCCGGGCCGTATCCGCCCATCAGGATGCGGATCGGACGCCTGACCGCGCCACCCGCCGGGTTCTGCTGAGCGGCGTCCACACGTGCGGGCACCAGTCCACTGGCGAGGCCGGCGCCGGCCAGCGCCGAGGTCTTGAGGAAGGTGCGTCTCGACATAGCGACAGCCTACATCAGCTTGGCACGATTCTGGAACGCCACGACTATAGATGGGCGCAGCGACTTACACACGACGACGCAGCGATTTCCCTGATTTCATTCAGACAGACGTCGATATTGATGCGCTTGCAGACGAGATTTTCTTGCGCTACGCCGGCGAACAGAAGGTCGTCGTCGACGGAACACCATACACGGCCACGTACTTTTTACGCGGCTACTGTCCGGATTTGCGGGTGATGAAGCTCGCCGGCGAGCTCGCACTGCGGGTCAATCGACGTGCGGCGCTCGGCGACATGGGACTCAAGGCGCTGCGGATCACCGTGCGCGACATCATGCTGGCGGCGCTACTCCACGACCTTGGCAAGCAACATGAGGACTGCGCGCCGTTTCTCGACCTGCTGAAGAACCGGGACCTGAGAAGCCACGAGCAGAAGCTGCTGGAGATCGTCCGGGACGTTCATTGCCGCAAGGGGCCGTGCATGATCGATCGGCTCAAGGATGCGGGCCGCGAGGAACTGAGCAACCCGTTCATCTCCACGGTGGCGCGGCGTCACGGCGAGGACTACCAGACCAACCGCAACGGCCAGCTCGGATGCTGGTGGGCCCGCGAGATCAACCTCATCACGATCGCGGACGATTACGATGCGATGGTCTCCGAAGGCCCCGAGCGCGCCTACAAGCCAGAAAATTTCACGCCAAGAGATGCCGTCAAGCTCCTGCGCACAGGCGTTGAGCACGGCCGCTACGAAACCCGCCTCGCGGAAATCTTCATCAGCGACGTTCTCGGGCTCGGTAGCTCGGTAGCTGGGTAGCTGGGTAGCTCGGTGGCTGGGGTGAGTTACCCTAGCAACCGAGCCACCTAGCCACCCAGCCACCTACCAACCATGTACCGTCCCGACATCGAGGCGGCGGCGCCTGACGTCGTTCGCGACCACCAGCTCGCAAGGCTCAACGACCTGCTTGCGCGCATCCTCCCGACAAACGCTTTCTACCGCCGCAAGTTCGGCGGCCTCACGCTGCCCCTTTCGTGGGATGAATTCCACGCGCTCCCCTTCACGGCCAAGTCCGACGTGGCGAATCTCGCCACCTATCCGCGCGAGCACTACGTGACGTATCACCAGACGTCAGGGACGACGGGACGGCCACTCGGGGTCCTCGACACGGACGAGAGCTGGAAGTGGTGGACCGAGTGCTGGCAGTACGTCTACGCCGCCGCCGGCGTCACGGCGCGCGACCGCATCTTCTTCGCATTCTCATTCGGCCCGTTCATCGGCTTCTGGAGCGCCTACGCCGCCGCACGGCGCCTCGGCGCGCTGACGATTCCTGGCGGTGGCCTCGACTCGAAGGGACGGCTGCAGCTCATTCACAACAGCGAAGCGACCGTGCTGATGTGCACGCCGACCTATGCGCTGCACCTGGCGGAGGTGGCACGCGCGGAGGGCATCCCGATTCGTGACGGTTCGATTCGGGTCAGTATTCACGCCGGCGAGCCTGGCGCCTCGATTCCGTCGGTGCGGGCGCGGATCGAAGAGTCATGGGGCGCGCGGGCCTTCGATCATGCGGGAGGCACCGAGGTGGGCGCCTACGGGTTTTCGTGCGAGGCGCGCGAGGGAATTCACCTCAACGAGGCGGAGTTCATCGGCGAAGTGCTCGATCCGGTGACGGGACGGCCATGCGAGGCTGGTGCGGCTGGCGAGCTCGTGATCACGAACCTTGGACGCGCCGGCTGGCCGGTCATCCGCTACCGCACGGGAGACATCGTCGCCGTCGGCACGCGTGCGTGCCGCTGCGGGCGGAGATTTCTCACCTTCCCCGGCGGCATCACCGGGCGCACCGATGACCTCGTCATCCTGAGAGGCGTCAATGTGTTCCCGTCCGCGATTGAAGCCATCGTGCGGACGTTCGAGATCGAAGAGTTTCGAATCGTGCGGACGCGGGATGGTGCGATGGAGGAGCTGACGGTGGAGGTCGAGGCTGGCGAGGAGATCGCCGCCGGTCTGGCGCTGGCGCTGCGCGAACGGCTGGCCGTCCGCATCCCCACGCGCGCGGTGCCTCCAGGCTCCCTTCCGCGGTGGGAGCTGAAGGCCAAGCGCCTCGTTGACGCTCGTAGGTAGTGTCCGGCTTCAGCCGGACCGTCTACTGCGTGACATCAAACGCGTCGAGCCACACCCAGGATCCCCTCGAGCTCTGGTTGTGCGTGCCCGTGATTTCGATCGTCAGCGAATGGCTGCCCGACGGGAGCCCGCCGAGGCTGTAGACGACGCGCTGCGCCGCCGGCGAGAGGTAGTTATCGATCGTGCTCTTCTCCAGCCCGTCGACGTAGACCCTGGCGATGCCCGACCACTCGTCGCGGTAGGCCAGCCAGGTGATGCCGGTACCGTTGAAGTTGATGGTCATCGTCGATCCGGCGTTCATCGCCAGCGTGGCATAGCCGCCGCTGTGCGCCGGGTTGGTGTTCGCGTACCAGCGGCCGACGTAGACCAGCGACGGGTTGTTCTCTTCGACGCGGCCGGCTCTGGCCGAGACTCCGCCGGGCACCGGTTCGCCATTCTCGATGTCGAACGCGTCGATCCACACCCACGACCCGTCGGTGCCGGGGCCGCGCTCGTGCGTGACCTCGATCGACAGCGTGTGCGGGCCTGATGAAAGACTGTTCGCGCTGAAGAGCGCGCGCTGGTATCCGCCATTGCCGTAGGTGTTGACGACGGTCATCGTCCCGTCGAGGTAGACGGTCGCCAGGCCAGCCCAGGCATCCTTGACCCCAATCCACGATATGCCCGTGCCAGTAAAGGTAATCGACACCCGGGCGCCGCGCGTGTTGGTCAGCTGTGCGGTGCCGCCGCTGTTGGCGCCGTTCTCATTGGAGTACCAGTTACCGCTATAAACGATGTTCTTATCGTTCTGCTCGACGCGGGTGATAGCGGCCTGCGCGGCGGTAACGGTGAAAAGAACTGTCAAGGCGACAATCGCAAGGGTCTGTGGGAGAGCTCGGAAACTCATACGAACTGGAATGAGCAACCTGCGATCCAACTCTGCAGCCTCTGCTGTATTCGTCAGATGGAATGTCATTAACCTGGGCCTTTGTCGCCACGCGCCGGTTGCGTACATGCGAGCGGCGGTGCAGGTGGCACCGCCGCTCGCCGGAGCGTGTTTAGAGCGGCGACAACAACTGGACCCACGGTCCGCTGAGGATGATCGCTTCGCCGTTATCGTCCTTACCCTTGAAGCGGGTCTGCGCGTAGTGCGGAATCGGGTAGGCACTGCACCACCGCGTGTGGAGGATGGCGCCGTTGTTACCTTCGATGCGGATGGTCGTGCCGTTCTTGCTGGTGAACCGTCCGTCAAAGAAGTTTTCACGTTCGGTCAACGTCACGCCGATGCCGGTATCGGCCGAGAGTTTCTGGTCGTAGTACCAGGTGTGCTGGTTGTCCCTGCAGCTGAAGAGGGGCACCGGCACGCCGCTGTACGGCACGCGGTCGGGGTCGACCCTGACGCTCACGCGGAAGTGCGTGTTCGGCGACGTCGGCACCGGCACGAGAGGCGCGGCCAGCGGTGGCGGGCCCGGGGGCCACGGCGTCGGGCCGGATCCGGGCGGCGGCGGCGGCGGCGGGGGCACAACAGGCCCCGGGGCATCATCCATCGGTCCTGCGGGCGCTTCGTCCGACAAGGTGACCCAGTATTCGGTCACCGCGGGCTGGACGCTGATCGAGGAACCGATGGCCGAGGAACCGAGGGTCGAGGGACCGGTAGGCGAATTAGCCTGCTGGCCGCAGGACACGATCAATACGGCCAGGCAGATGACGCCAAAGGCAGCGAGTAATCTGGGCGACTTCAACGACATGGGAACTCCTGCGGTTCTGAAGGCTTCACGCTCATACGTTTCACGACCTCACGGGGAGGCAAGAGGTGAACCATCACCTGAAGTGCAGGAATATCGAGCAAATCTGCGAGATCGGCCGAGATCGGTCGCGGAGGGTCTAGAGGCGGAGGGAGCTTTTGGGTGGGTGGCGAGGGATAAGCGGAAAAAGATCGCTTACCCCTCCACCTCAACTGTGGAGCGGTTTACCGCCCGGACACCGCTTCGGGCGTGTTGCTGCCTCGCCCCGATCCGGGGATAACTTTGCCGTCGGCCCGCGCGACGGTGCCGCTGCTGATACCGTGCGTGTCGGCCGCCCGTGACGGATGGCCATTGACCGTCACGATTTCTCCCGGCGTGAACGTCTTCGGCGACCAGCCAATCTTCGCCAGGCGCACCGCACCGACGAACTCGATGGTCCACTCGGTCTTCGCGCCCTTGTCGTCGGTGACGTCGACATAGAGGAACGGATGCGGGTTCTTGAACGCCCACTTGGTGACCACGCCGCGGATCTCGACGGTCCGCTCCATGTCATAGAAGGGCGCCTCGGCGTGATGCGCGTCGGCCGGAATGATGAACCACTGGATGCCGGCCGCGATCGCGATGGCCGTGACGAGCACGGAGAGATTGCGTTTCATAAGAATGGCTCCTCGCGTCGGCTCTAACGGCCGTACTTCTTTTGATCGTCAGGAATGTAATTGAGGACTTCGCTGGCCTGTTCGGAATCGCACTCCGGCCACTCGACCAGCGCGTCCTTGGTCGGCTGAAACTCGAACGTGAATTTCGCCGGCTCCAGGAGGAACATCGGATCCTCGATGGTCGCCTCGACCATCAGGTGATCGCCCTTCATCGAATACCGCTCGGTCACCTTTTTTCTCGTCGATGACGGCACCATCGGTGGCTTATCTTCGAGGCCGCCGGCGTCAAAGGTGAACTTCGAGGTGGTCACCACCAGTTGCCCGTTTTCGTAGCGGCCGGTCGAGTATCCCTGCAGCGCGAAATCATTCGGCGTGGCGGCATGGTGGCCGTGCCCCTCGAGCCAGATGGTCCGGACCACGGCGTCCTTCTCGAAGGTCTGGATCACGCGATCGGCCTTCTGCTCGAACTGAAAGTTGTAGGGGTCGCCGAGGATGTGCGGGACGGTGGCCGGAAGGCAGTCATACATGCCGGCCAGCGGCTCGTCGATCGCGTCACGGAGCCCGATGGCGCGCTTGTTCAGCGCCAGCTCGGTGTTGGTGCCGCGCACGCGGTTCCAGATGCCGTTCAACTTCGGCGCCGCGGCCGACTGCGCCTCAATCGTGTTCGGCGAATATGCGATCGTCAGCAGCAGCACGGTCGTAAGTGCGACTCTCATATGTCTCTCGCCTCCTTGGGCAAGGCGCATTATATGGGGTTTACTTCGCGGTTCGGCGCTCGCCAATCGCATAGTGCGCAGCCCACGGACGGGGGTCGTTCGGGTCCCAATAACCGGGATCTCCGGGCACCCGCTCGTCGGTGACGCCGTCGGCCCTGACGTGGATATTGCTCGAGGGACCGTTGGTGTCGGTGCACGTGCTGTAGACCATGCGGTCGTTGGCGTTCGGCGTGAACCGCAGCGCCGCGTGCAGCGGATAGAGAAACGCCACCGGGTCGTAGAGGGTGATTTCCGCGACGATCTCATTCCCGACGCGCTCGTAGCGCTCCACCGACGTCAGCTGGTCGCTCCACTCGAAGAGCGAGTGGCTGGCATTCCACTGCCTGATCTGGTTGGTGTGGATGACGAGGGCGTTGCCGTCCCAGAAGCCGATCGACTCGCCGAGCCACTGCGGGAACTGCCGCTCGGGGGTCTGATGGCCCTTGTCCATGTGCACCCAGCGCACCTGCGTCGAGACGAGGGTGTCGGTCAGCATCACGATCTGATTCGGGCGGATCACGAACTGCTGCGGGCTCCGCGAGACGCCGCGAATGAAGCCGTCGGGCAGGCAGAATGACGCCGCCCACCAGTGGCGGCCTTCCGCCTCGGCCTTGGCCTGCTGCACGTAGTACTCGCGGTAGGTGGGCGTCAGCGCCGCGGCCATCGTGCTCGCCTGGATGTCGTTGCTGTCGAGCCATCCCGAGCGCACCGACCAGACGCCGTCCCAGTTCGGCAGCGTGGCGAGGGTGTGCGTCGTGCCGCCGTTCGCCTTCTTCAGCCACGCCTGGTAGTGCTCGTCGGACGTCTTGAAGGGATAGGGACTCTTGAGGGCGAACTTGTCGGCGCCGGTTCCCTTCTGCCCGAAGCGGTTCTCGACCTGCATGTCGGTGAGCTGCCGCGCGGTGTTGAAGACGAAATACGCCGGATCGGTCCAGCGCGCCTGGTCCTTGCGGTAGTCGTCGGTCGTGAAGAGCGTGGTTTGCGCGACGGCCGGCGCCGCGACGGCCAGGCTGAGGGCGAGCGCGCAGGTGGCGGCCCTCACTGGTAGAGCTTTCCATCAGCCGCGGTGACCGACGTGTAGTTGCCGCCAAGCCGGCCGTCTCTGAGCGGATTGATCTTCACGGTGATGACGTCACCGGGCTTGAAGGTCGACAGGTAGATCCCGCGACTCTGCATGTTCGAGATGTTCGACATCTCGACGGCCCAGGAGGTGACCTCGCCCTTCTGGTCCTTGACGTCCAGATGCAGGAAGACGTGCGGGTTTCGGTACGAGTAGTTCGTGACCGTCCCCGTAATCGTCACTTCCTTCGTCATGTCGAACATGGCGTGCGAGTGATGCGCCGCTGCCGGCCCGGCACTCCCCAACGCCAATCCCGCCGCGATCAACGCGGCCACTGCTGCTTCCCGCATGGGCTGCCTCCTGGCTGCGTTCTGCCGACGGCCTGATATATTCTCACAGCAGGAGACTAATAACGATGCTTCGATCCTTACTCATCTCGTTCTTCGTATTGATGTCATTGGTCGCTCACGTCGCGGCCCAGGCCCCTGCCGGCTGGCAGGTCCGCGTCGATCGCAGTCAGAACGCGTCAGACCCAGACAACGTCCCGGACCTCAAGGTCATGACGATGGGCAAGGGCTTCCACGTCACGGGCGGCCCGGCGGGCGTGTTCTGGAACCCGGCCAACCGCGCCTCCGGCAACTACACGGTCAAGGCGACCTTCAACCTGATGAAGCCCAGCGGCCACACGAACTACTACGGGCTGATCGTGGGTGGACAGGCGCTCGAGGGGGCGGCGCAGAAGTACATCTACTTCCTCGTCGCGCAGGACGGCACCTACCTGATCAAGCTGCGCAACGGGGAGAAGGTGGAGGACATTCAGGGGGATACGCCGCACGCCGCCATCCGCAAGCCGGGCGCTGACGGCAAGTCGACCAACAACCTCGAGGTGCGCGTCGGCGCCAACATTCAATATGTCGTGAACGGCACCGTCGTGCACACGACGCCGAAGAGTGGGCTCACCGCCGGGACCGACGGGTTCGCGGGTGTGCGCGTCAACCACGTGCTCGACGTGCACGTCGACGCGTTCGAAGTGCAGAGGCAGTAAAAGAGGGTTCCGGGTTCCGCTACGCCACCGTTCCCGCAAGCTCCTCGTAGGTGCCGCGGAAGTCGGTGATGCGTCCGTGATCGAACTGCCACACGCGGGTACCGACTTCCTCGAGCAGATCCTGATCGTGGGTCACGAGGAAGACGGTGCCCTCGTACTTCTGCAGCGCCACGTTCAGCGCGTTGATCGATTCGAGGTCGAGGTGGTTGGTCGGCTCGTCGAACACGAGGACGTTGGGCTTCTGCAACATGATCCGGCAGAAGAGCAGCCGCGCCGTCTCGCCGCCTGAGAGCGCGTCGGTTGGCTTGTAGCCTTCTTCCCCGCTGAACAGCATCTGACCGAGCAGCCCGTGGATCTCCTGGCGCGCGGCGTCGGGATCGAACTGGTGCAGCCAGTCGACGACGGTCATTCCCTTCTTGATCTCTCCGGTCTGGTCCTGCGGGAAGTAGCCGATCGAGACTTCGTGGCCCCAGCGCATCTTGCCGGCGTCGAGATCCTCCGGTGAGGCGGGCATGTCGGGCGCGTCGGCCATCAGCGCCTTGAGCAGCGTCGTCTTGCCGGCGCCGTTTCGTCCGACCAGCACGACCCTGTCGCCGCGGTTGACGATCGCGCCGAAGCCCGAGATCACCTTCGTGTCGCCGAACGCCTTGGCGAGCCCCTCGGCCTCGAGCACGACTTTGCCCGACGGCCGCTTCATCTGGAACTTGATGAACGGCCGCTGAATATTCGATCGCGCCAGCTCCGTCGTCTGCAGCCGCTCGACTTCCTTGCGGCGAGAGGTGACCTGGCTGGCGCGCGTGCCGGCGCCGAAGCGCGCGATAAAGTCGTTGAGCTGCGCGATCTTCTTCTCGCGCTGCACGTTGCCGGATTCGATGGTCGAGCGGATCTGCGTCTTCGCCATCACCATGTCGTCGTAGCCGCCGGTGTAGGTGATGATCGTCTCGTAGTCGATGTCGGCGATGTGCGTGCAGATGCCGTTGAGAAAGTGGCGATCGTGCGAGATGACGATCAGCGTGCCTTCGTAGCGGCTGAGAAACTGCTGGAGCCAGTGGATCGAGTCGAGGTCCAGGTGGTTGGTCGGCTCGTCGAGGAGCAGTGCCTGGGGCTGGCCGTAGAGCGCCTGTGCGAGCAGCACGCGCACTTTCTGTCCGCCCTGCAGCTCAGACATCATCCGCTCGTGCAGCGCGTCAGGGATGTCGAGGCCCTGAAGCAGCACGGCCGCGTCGCTTTCGGCCGAGTAGCCGTCCTCTTCACCGACGATCCCCTCGAGCTCGCCGAGGCGCATGCCGTCTTCGTTGGACATGTCGGCCTTGGCGTAGAGCGCGTCCCGCTCGGCCAGCGCCTTCCAGAGCCGCTGGTTGCCCATGATGACGGTGTCGATGACGCGGAAGCTGTCGAACTCGAAATGATCCTGGCGCAGGACGCCGAGCTTCGAGGGTCGGGTGACCGTGCCGCGCTGGGCGTCGATCTCGCCCGTCAGCAGCTTCATGAACGTCGATTTGCCGGAGCCATTTGGCCCCGTCAGGCCATAGCGCCGGCCGGCTTGAAAGGTCGTCGACACGTCCTCGAAGAGGTTCTTCGAGCCGTAACGCATGGACACACCGCTGACAGAAATCACTCCTTATTCTATCAGGCCCGCCCAACGACCTTGTTGAGCTGCGGGCACGACCAGCTCGATGTGACAAAACCGGGCGGTTCGATGGGGAAAGGGCTCGGCCGGTCGCCGCGCACCCTGAAGGGTGCGCGCTACAGCCGCACCACGCGGCAAAACCAATCGCCTGGGGCATCCCAATCGTCTGTAGCGCGTGGCCTTCAGGCCACGCGACCCTCAGGCCAAGCGACCCTCAGGCCACGCGACCATCAGAAATCGAACTGGAAGCCGACCTTCATCAAGCGTCCGCCCATGATTTGGACGGCGTTGAGGTAGGTCGGACCGTACTGGCGCTGCAGGCTCAGCACGTCGTTCACGTTGAACAGGTTGGCCACGTCGAAGTTGCCGCGGAGCCGGTAGCGGCTGAAGCGGAAGAGCCGGCTCAAGCGCACGTCCACCTGCTGGATCCGCGGCTCATACATCGTGCCGGGGGGAGCCAGATCGATGCTGACCGATTGATTGCACACGGCTGCGGCGCCGCACGAGGCCAGGTTGCGTCCAAGCGACGGAGCAATCTGCGCGTTGGTCAACGTAATCGTCGGGTTGTTCTCGATGCCGGAGAAATTCTGGTAGATGACGCTGGTCTGCAGATCGTAGGGCAACGGATAGATCGCCATGAATTTCACCTGCGACCCGGCCGACCAGGGCGGAACGGTGTTGCAGAAGTCCGGACGCGCGTCCTGCGGTGAATTGACCACCGCGCAGTTGTCGAGCACCGTTCGGCCGAGGCTGAGGCCGCCGGAGAACTGCCCACCTCGCGCAAACCGGGCGTTCAGCGTCAGGTCAACGCCGTTGTAGACCTGAGTCCGATCGCCGAAGTTCGACTGCTGCGTCACCAGGTTATCCACCAGCCCGAACTTCGCCGGCTTGAGGTCATAGAGTCCGCACAGGCGTTGGCCGCTGTTCACCAGCCGCGAATCCGTGGGCGCGGTGAAGCAGAACTCGTTGTAGTCGGTCGCGGGGTTCACCGCCAGGTTCCTCGTCGCCTGGAAGTTGCCGTACGACGTCCGGAAGTAACCGAGGTTCACCGCCATGCCGGGCCGCAGTTCGTGCTGCACCGAGACGGAGCCCTGCCAGGTGAAGTCCTGGCCGTTGAAACCGGTGACCGCATCAGGCGCATTGCGCGACGGCACGAGGTTGGTGCCGAACGCGAGGTTGCTCCACGGGCCACACTCACCGTTGGCGGCCGGGAGCCTGAGATTGCAGTCGGGAACGTAGTTGCCGTTGGCGTCGGTCCATGAGCGATTGGTGCTGGGCGAGACCGAGACAGCCGCCGCCGCCATGTTGGTCGACCGCACCTGGCCGGTATAGCGGCCGATTGATGCCTTCAACGCCGTCCTGCCCGTGCCGAACAGATCGTAGGCCACGCCGACGCGCGGATTGAGGTTGCGCCAATGCGGCGTGTTCTTCACCTCGGCGATCTGACGCTCGGGCACGAACGGGCCCGCGGCCAGCGTATATCCGCCGGTACTGTTGTTGACCTCGTTGTAGCGCACGCCGAGGTTCAGCGTGGTGCGCCCGAGCGTCCACTGATCCTGCACGAACGCGGACGTGTCCTGCCCTTTCTCTTCCCAGACGAACGGCACCGCCCAGATCGTGACGTTGGTCGGGACACGATTCCGGAATGTGTAGGTCATCCCCTGGTTGATCTGGTGGTTTCCGTCGGTGTTCCTGCTGACGTCGCCGGTGGTGAAGCGGCGCACGAGGAAACCTGACTTGAAGCTATGTGACCCCGTCACATAGGACAGGTTGACGCCCGGCTCGTAGACCGCGCGTGGGATGTAGAGGTAAGAGCTCGTGCCGAGGTTCAAGCCGCGCGAGCCGTAGCGATAATTGGTGCCGGTGTCCGTGACCTGGATCGCGTTGCCCGTGCCGGGCACGCGCTTGGTCTGCTGGATGTGGTTGAGCACCTGCATCGTCCCCTCGACGAGGACCCGGTTGCTTGCCGTGTACTTCCAGGAGGCGTTGCCGTGCACCTGTGGGTTGTAGTGGTGCTCGCCGGTGGCTTCCGGCGCCGATGGCGGCGAGAGGGTCAGCAGGCTGAACAGGCAATTGCAGTTCGGCTGATGCGTCACCGCCATGACGAACTTGTGATTCCGCGCGGCCTGCCACGTCAGCCGCGCGGTGACGTCGTGCGAGTACTGGTTGGTCGCGGCCGGACGGCTCAGGTCGGGCTCGTAGAACAACGGGGTCGTCGCCTGCAGCTTGTTGTAGTAGTTGCCCTGCTGGAGCTGCTGGTTGACGCCGTCGCGGGCGGCCGCGAAAAACCAGAGCCGGTCCCGGACGATCGGTCCGCCAACCGACGGCGTGATGTCGCGATACTTCTTGAGCCCGCCGATATTGGCGCTCGTCAGGCCGCGGGCCTGCAACTCGGGGGTGACGTTGTCGGACTCGAGGGACGGACCGGAGTAGCTGAAGCCGAGGCCGCCCGAAAACCGGTTGCCGCCGTCGCGTTGGATGACATTGAGCTGCATGCCGCCGGTGTCGCGATCGGCGCCGACGCCGCTGGTCTCGATCACCACTTCGGCGAAGGTGGCCTGGTTGAAGACGAACACGCCGTTGGTAATGCCAATCACCTGACTCATGCCGTCGACCACTGGTTCCGCCATCGGCGCACCGTGCAGCGAGAAGGTGAACTGCCCCGAGTCATTGACGCCGCCCACGCTGTGCTGCGCCGCCTGGATCAGGGTGGTGCCGGGAATGACCTGGGACAATCCCGTGAGGCGACCGGTGGTCGGAAGCGCTTCGATCGTCTCGCGCTGAAACTGCGTCTGTTGGCGCGTGCTCTGGATGTCGACGACTGGCGCCTGCCCGGTCACCGTGATCGTCTCTTCAAGGGCGCCGACGTTCATCTCCGCGTTGACAGTCGCGATGAAATTCGCCGGCAAGGTGAAGACGTCACGCTTGAACGTGTTGAAGCCCGCGAGGGTGAAGGTCACGGTGTACTCGCCGGGACGCAGGTCGACGATTCGATACAGCCCGTCCGCATCGGTGATGGCGCTGCGGACTTTCTCGATCAACGCCGGACTGGCGGCTTCGACCGTCACACCCGGGAGCACCGCTCCGGAGGTGTCACGCGCGACGCCGGTAATACTGCTGACTTGCGCGCGGGCCTCACCCGCCCAGGATGTAAGGATGACGACCGCGATGAGCCCTGCGAGCCGGGAACCCTTCATGTGCCCCCCTCCAACGTGTGTGTGGTCGATATGGTCGAGTTGGGGCTGATGCTACGCGCCAGGGGTTTCCGTGTCCAGCGTTACTGCGGCCCACGCGTGAGTGAGTCGATCTCGTCGCCCACCCCCCCGCTCACGGCACGGGCGTGCACTGCAGGTCCGCCCCGACGGTGAGCGGCCCCGTGTATGCCTTCTTCACATCCGCGACGGCCGCATCCAGGTCGTACTGGCCGATGTGGCTGACGATGAGCCGCCCGACGTGCGCGTCTTGCGCGATGCGGCCGAGAACCGCCGGGGCCGCGTGAAGAGGGCTGGTGCCGCCGGCGGCGATCGCCATGTGCATCACCAGCACATCCGCGCCGCGGGCAAAATCGACGAACGTGGGATTCGTACCGTTCTGGTCGGTGCTGAACACGATCGACTTGTTCTGCGCCTGCACCCGGTACGCCAGGGCCGGGATGTCGCCGTGCGGAATGCCAATGGCGGTGACGGTGATCCCGTCGCGGGTGAACACCGTCGAGGGCACGCTCTTCTTCACGTCAGTCACCGTCACCGCGAGCGGGACGCCGCGGCCGGTTCCGCCCACCATCCCCCCGAGCACGCGAAACGCGCCGTTGGTCTGATCCAGGAGCACCTTGAGGAACGTGTCGGTGCCCGGCACGAGATCGTTTCCGGAGGGACCGGACACAGGCAGCGGGGGGTCCTTCCGGGCCTGGTCGATCGACCAGAAGAGCGCAGGCAGATCGGAGACGTGGTCGGGGTGGAGGTGGCTGAGCGCGACGAGCGACAGATCGTCCAGGTTGGCGCCGCTCTGTCCAAAGCGGAGGTACGCGCCGCCACCTGCATCAACGAGGATCCGCGCACGGCCGCCGAGCCAGAGCAGATAGCTGGCCGACGCGCGATCGGCGTTCACCCTGGGCCCGCCGGATCCCAGGATCTGGACGGCCACCGGACCGGCCTGGCAGGTCTGAGCCGCCGCGCTCGGGACGATCGAGCACAACACGAGCACGCAAATAGACACGAGCCGAATCATAGGGACCTCTCTGCCGCGACTCGCGGCGTTTCAAGCGACCGTAGTTCTACTACGCTACGCCCCCTTTGGGAGCCAGCCGTTTTCTGTTGAGAACGCTACACTGTCCTGCCATGGACACGTCTCGACGCGCGCTCGACGGGCAGGTGGCGCTTGTGACCGGCGCGTCCCGGGGGCTTGGACGGGCCATCGCGCTCGCACTGGCCGATGAGGGGGCCTCGCTGCACCTGGCCGCTGACGGGAGCGAGGAGGAACTCGCGCAGGTGGCGGGAGCGTGCGTCGAGCGGTGCCCTTCGGCGCGTGTCAGCCGCACCACCCTCGACCTGTCGCGGCCCGACGTGCCGGCGGCGATGGTCGACCGAGCGATCGACCAGCACGGGCGACTCGACATCCTCGTGAACAATGCGGGCGTGCGGATCAGGAAGCCGTTTGGCGAGTTCAGCGCGGACGACTTCGATCAGCTGATGGCGGTGAACCTGCGCGCGCCGATGCTGGCCGCCCAGGCAGCCTCGGCCCACATGCGCGCGCGCGGCAGCGGACGCATCATCAACGTCGCCAGCCAGCTCGGCACGGTGACCGACACCAACGCATCCCTCTACGGGATGAGCAAAGCGGCGCTGCTGTACCTGACCCGCGCGATGGCGGTGGAGCTGGCCGGGTCCGGGATCGTGGTGAACGCCGTCAGCCCTGGCACGACCGAGACCGAATTCATCCTCGCCACCCTCACCGGCGCCCAGCGGGCGTCACGGATCGAGAAGATTCCGGCGGGGCGCCTCGGACGTCCGGACGAGATCGCGCGGGCCGTGGTATTTCTCGCCACGACGCCCGCGACGTTCCTGCTCGGGCATAACCTGATCGTCGACGGCGGTGAGACCGCCACATGAGGAGGATCGTGATGAAACAGGCTCTCCGAGGTGCCATCGCCGTGGCGACGCTGGTCGGCAGCTTCGCGGCGCCCGCGGGCGCACACCATTCGGCGGCGCCGCACTTCGACCTCGAGAAGACCGTGGTGCTCGATGGCGCCGTCACCAAATTTGAATTCGTGAACCCGCACGCGTATGTGTACGTCGACGTCCGCGGTGCGGATGGCGCGATGGTCCCCTGGCGTTGCGAGCTCGCCTCGCGAACGTCCCTGACTCGACTCGGCTGGACGCTCGACCTGTTCACGGCGGGCCGGAAGATCACGGTCAAGGGTGCGCCCGCGCGCCGCGAAGCAAATGTCTGCATGCTGACGTCCTTCGTCCGGGACGACGGCGTAGAAATCGGCCGCAATGACGACGTGACGAAGCTGCCCTCTTCTCGTCCGCCGTCCATCGCGCGTGCGGGCGAGGCGGGGCCGCGACAGGCGCGCCTGGCGGACGGCCGCCCCAATTTGAGAGGGCCCTGGGTGGCACAGTTCGGGCCGGGCCGTGGCCGACCGGGCGGGCCCGGAGGCGGCCGGCCAGGCGGACCCGGCGCGCCGGCGCGTGGCGGGCCGGGCGGCCCGGGTGGCCCGGGTGGCCCGGGTGGCCCGGGTGGACGACCCGAGCCAACGGCGGCCGGCGAGCTCGCCGCGCAAAAGTACGACCAGCGCTTCGACGACCCCGCGATCAAGTGCAATCCGGCGAACATTCTCTTCGGGTGGACGCACGATCAGCACGTCAACGACATCGTCCAGAAGGACGGCGACATCACCCTGCAGTACGGGTACATGGACTTCGTGCGCACGATTCACATGAACGCCGTGCATCCCAGGACGATCGCGCCGACAACCGCGGGACACTCCACCGGCAGATGGGATGGCGATGTGCTCGTCGTCGACACGATTGGCTTCGCGCCAAGTGTGCTGATCCCGATCGTGGGGCTGATGCACAGCGATCAGATGCACGTCATCGAGCGCTTCTCGGTCGATCCGAACGGGACGACGTTGACGCGTGCCTATACGGCCGAGGATTCGCTGTACCTCAAGACTCCGTACACGGGCTCCGACGTGATGCTGCGCTCGAACGAGCCATTCGTTCCCTATAACTGCGTGGAACTGTCAGGCAAGAACAACCTGCGGCCCAACTAGGAGCTAGCCCTTGGAGCGGGAATCGAGCTCGTCCCAGCGGGCGTACGCGTCGAGGAGCGCCTCCTGGATCTGCTCCAATCGCGCGAGCGTCTGGTGGATCGTCTCGGCGCCTTCCTTGTAGAACCCTGGTGATGCGACGGCGGCGTTGAGTTGCTCCTGTTCCGCCTCGAGCCCTTCGATCCGCGCCGGCAACTTCTCGAGCTCCTTCTGTTCCTTGTAGGACAGCTTGCTCGCAGCGCTCGCAGCGCGAGCCGCGTCAACGCGGCTCGCCCTTCCTGGTTCCGGCTTCCTGGTTCCTGGTTCGACGTTCCCGGTTCGGGGTTCTCGGTTTGGCGCCTCGGCCTTCTTCGGCTTCGGGTGCCGCTTCTGCCGCATCCAGTCGGTGTATCCGCCGACGTACTCGTGTACGTGTCCCTCGGCTTCGAAGACGAGGGTGCTCGTCACGACGTGATCGATGAAGGCGCGGTCGTGGCTGACGAGGAGGAGCGTCCCCGGCCACTCGGTGAGCAACGCTTCGAGCAGCTCGAGCGTCTCGATGTCGAGATCGTTGGTCGGCTCGTCGAGCACCAGGAGGTTTGCCGGCCGCGTGAAGAGGCGCGCCAGCAGCAGGCGGTTGCGCTCGCCTCCCGACAGCGCCTTGACCGGCGATGCCGCGCGCTCGGGCGGAAAGAGGAAGTTGGCCAGGTACCCGTGGACGTGCTGCTCCTGCCCGTTGACAGTGACCATGTCGTGCCCATCGGCAATCGTGTCGAACACGGTCCGCTCGGGATCGAGCTGCTCGCGCTGCTGATCGTAGTACGCGATCTGCACGTTGGCGCCCAGCCGCCACTCGCCGGAGTCTGGCTCGAGCTCGCCAATCAGCATCCGCAGCATCGTCGTCTTTCCCGATCCGTTCGGTCCGATCAGGCCAACGCGATCCCCGCGCATCACGCGTACGCTCGCATTGGAAAAGACCACCTTGGAACCGAACGCCTTGGACACGCCCTTGGCTTCGATCACCATCTGACCTGAGCGCTCGCCGGCGTCCGCCTGCAGGCGCACGGTACCCGCCTGCTCCCGGCGGCCCGCCCGGTCGTTCCGCATCGACAGCAGCGCGCGCACGCGGCCCTCGTCGCGTGTGCGCCGGGCCTTGATCCCCTGGCGCAGCCACGCTTCTTCTTCTGCGAGCTTCTTGTCGAACTTCGCGTTCTGCACCGCCTCGGTCGCCAGCGCCGCTTCCTTGTTGCGCACGAACGCCGCGTAATCACCCGGCCACGACGTCAGGTGGCCGCGATCGAGCTCGACGATGCGCGTGGCGACGCGCTGGAGGAAGACACGGTCGTGCGAGACGAACATGATCGCGCCCGAGTAGTCGATGAGAAACGTCTCGAGCCAGGTCATCGACTCGATATCGAGATGATTGGTCGGCTCGTCCAGCAGGAGGACGTCAGGCTCTCCCACCAGCGCGCGGGCCAGGAGCACCCGACGCCGCCATCCGCCGGATAACGTGGCCACGCTGGCCTCGGTGGGCAGGTCAAGGCGCGACAGCACCCGGCCCACGCGCGAGTCGCGCTGCCACTCGTCATCGCCAAGGTCAGGCAGACCTTCGGAGACGACGTCGAACACCGGGCGCGTGTCCTCGAGCGGCGCATCCTGCGCGAGCCGTCCGATGCGTAACGCCGGCTGCCTCCAGACGCGGCCCTCATCGGGCTTCACGTCGCCGCCGACGATCTGCAGCAGGGTGGACTTGCCGGTACCGTTGCGGCCGATGATGCAGATGCGCTCACCCGCCTCAATCTCCACGCTCGCATCGTCGAGCAGTGGCAGGTATCCGTAGGCGAGCGAGACGTGGTCGAGCGTGACAAGGGGCATCTGTGCGTGGTGTCCGGTGTGCGTGGTGTTTGGTGTACGTCAGGATGGGCGCACGACGCGCCTGCAGGATCATCATGCCTAAATCCGGCGTGTTGCGTAAATTCCTCGACGCACGCATCACCTGCGCACGAAGGCGTCGTAGGTGATGAAGCTTGTTTGTACGCCGATGCGTGCTGCGGGGGGCCGAACGGCTACAGCCCGGCTTCGCGAGCGACGGCCGCGAGGAAGCGCCGCAACGCAGGAACGCCTGCCTGGGACTCGGTCTGCACGCGGCGGTAGTCGAGCATGGCATAGCCGTGGGCGATACGGTTCCGAAGACCGGCCGCCAGGCGGAGGCCGTCCGCGAGCTCACGGTCGATGGCGTGGCGCTCTGCGAGCACATCGAACGTCGAGCCTGCGTCGTCGGGGGCACCCCAGCCGGCATCTGCCACCCAGTGTGCGGACAGATCGATGCACTCCTGAATGGCGAGAAACAAATAGAAGAGGGCCAGGTCGCGGTCCTTGGTGGCTGCCACGAAGACATCGGCCGGTTGGTCGAGAAGCCGGCTGGCGTCGTCTAACCAGGCCGTCGCCCGTGCGACGCGCGCGCCCGCGACGTCACGACGGACCACGGTCCACCTGCTCGCGAAGACGTGACGCGGCTGCGGCGTGGAAGCGTCGAGCGATCGGTGCCCAGTCCCACCAATCCACCATCGCGCGCGCTTTGAAGTCGCTCCACAGATGCGGTTGTCTCTCGGCGAGGACCCAGCCATCTCGCGCGATCTCGAATCGTAACAGTGGTGGAGCGTCGGTCAGTGCTATGACATCGACGGGACGACCGGTGGCTCGCTCGAGTCTGACCGTGAGCGACGGCAGGTCGCCCGCCTGCGGGCCGAGCACCCCGACATCCAAATCGCTGCCCGAGTGGGCATCGCCACGGGCCGCGGATCCGAACAGCACGGCCAGGCGGACGCCTGGCTCTGTCGCGAGCGCGGCGGCGAGCGCGTCGGCGAGCGCGGGGTGAAGGGCGGTCACGGCCCGATTATAGCCTTGGTGAAATATTCACGGGGCGCCTCAACTCCGGCAGCAGGGCCCCCGGACGATTCACACGCTCGGTCCTGTCCACCGCACGGGTAACCATACTCGATATGGTAATCTGGCGAAGTATGGTGAAGATGACGTTTACCCTCGATGACGAGACAGTGGCGGCGCTCAATCTGGCAGCGCAGCGACTGGCCAAACCCCGCAGTGCCGTCGTGCGGGAGGCCATTCGCGAGTACGGTTCCAGAGCCGGCCGCCTCAGCGAGGAGGAACGGCGCCGCATGTTGCGCTCGATCGACGCGGTGTTGAGTACGCCGCCCACGCGTCCTCGCGCGGCGGTGGAGCGGGAGCTGGCGGAGGTTCGTCGCGCCCGTCGAGGCGGAGGACGGCGATCGGCGTGATTCACCTGGACACATCGGTCCTGATCGACGCGCTGACGGGGCCACGCCGTTCGCTGCCGACGCTCCGGGGCATCGTCGCCGATGGTATCCGCCTGGGCGTGTCGTCGCTGGTGCTGTATGAATGGCGGCGCGGGCCCAGAATCGATGAGGAACTCGCCCTCGAGGCGGCGCTCCTGGGACCGGACGCCGTCACCGGCTTCGGGGAACTGGAGGCGCGGGTGGCGGCGGATGTGTATCGACAGGTGAGGCGACCGCGGGGCCGTGAGCTGGACATTGCCATCGCCGCCTGCGCCCTGACGCAGGACGCCAGCCTCTGGACGCTCAATCACGGCGACTTTCGCGATATTCCTGGCCTCCACCTCCATCTGACATAGCGCGTCAGGACCCCGCCCGCTGCCAGGCGCCATCAGGCGCCTGGCGAGCATGGTGAGCGTGCTCCGCGAGATCACCCGCCTCAATCTCCACGCTCGCATCGTCGAGCAGGGGCAGGTATCCGTAAGCGAGCGAGACGTGGTCGAGCGTAACGAGGGGCATCTGTACGTGGTGTCCGGTGTGCGTGGTGTTTGATGTACGTCAGGATGGGCGCACGACGCGCCTGCGGGACCATTTGCCTGAATCCGACGTGTTGCTTGTGAGTGGACGCGGCGCGCGCCTCACGCCTCGATCGCGGCGCGCAACACGCGGGTCAGCTCCCCGGCCGTGTACGGCTTGCCCAGGAAGTGCGTCCCTTCCGCGAGCACGCCGTGGTGAACGATCGCGTCGTCGGTGTAGCCCGACGTGAACACCACCGTGGTATCCGGCCTGGCCGCCAGCACCTGCCGGGCCAGCTCGGCCCCGCTCAGGCCCGGCATGATCACGTCGGTGAGCAGCACGTCCGGCGGCGCTCCCAACGCGATTACCTGGAGGGCCTCCTCGCCACTCGCCGCGGCGCGGACCGCGTAGCCGGCCGCCTTGAGGCATCGCACGGCGAAGTCGCGTACACCGCCGTCGTCCTCGACAACCAGCACCGATTCGCCGCCGCGCGCGATGGACGCCGGCTGAACCGAGCGCGCCTCCGCGGCGGGACTCGTGCCCTCGATCCTGGGTAGATAGACCTTGAACGTAGTGCCCCGGCCAACCTCACTCTCCACGTGGATGGCACCGCCGCTCTGGTTGACGATACCGTGCACCGTCGAGAGCCCGAGCCCCGTGCCCTGTCCCGGCGGCTTCGTGGTGAAGAACGGCTCGAAGATCTGCCCGCGGGTCGCCTCGTCCATCCCGATGCCCGTGTCGCTGACGACGACCATCACGTAGGGGCCCTGGGGAACGGCGAGTTCAGCGGCGCACGCCGCATCCAGCACGACCTCAGCCGTTGCGATCGTCAGCGTGCCGCCGCCAGGCATCGCGTCCCGGGCGTTGACGACCAGGTTCATGATGACCTGCTCCACCTGCCCCGGATCGGCCATCACGACACCAGGGCGCGGCGATGGCGCGAACACGATCCGGATGTCGGCGCCGAGCAGGCGATCGAGCATGCCGAGCATGTCAGCGACCACTGTGTCGAGACTGAGCGGCTTGGGCTGCATGATCTGCTTGCGGCTGAACGCCAAGAGCTGCCGGGTCAGCACCGCGGCGCGTTCGCCCACCGCGTAAACGCGCATCATGTCGGCGTGAAGCGGATCCTGCTCCCTGAGGCCATCCAGCGCGAGACCAACCGTCCCGAGGATCACGGTCAGCAGGTTATTGAAGTCGTGCGCGATGCCCCCCGCCAGGCGGCCGATGCTCTCCATCTTGCGGCTCTGCTGCAACTGGGCTTCGAGCTGGCGGCGCTCGGTCACGTCGCGTACAGCCGCGGCGACCAGCAGGCCATCGGCCGACGCGATCGGGCTGAGGCTGATGTCCACGAACAATTCCGTGCCGTCCTTGCGCACGGCGCGCAGGTTCGATCGCGTGCCTCCCATGGCGCGAGGGACGGCGCTGTGCAGGTAACGTTCGCGCAGCGAGGGGTGGTCCTGCCGAGAGTCCCCGGGCATGAGCACCTCCACGGGCTGACCAACCAACTCCGCCCGCGGCCACCCGAACAGCACCTCCGCCTGACGATTCACGAGCACGATCGCGCCTTGCGGGTTCGTCATCACCAGGGCATCCGGGGCGAATTCGACCAGGCTCTCGAATCGCTTTTCGCTGGCGCGGAGCTGGCAGGTTCGCTCGGCGACCAGGGCGTCGAGGTTGGTGTTCAACGCGAGCAACTCGGCCTCCTTCGCGCGGAGCGATTCCTCCGCCTCGCGCAGCGCGGTGATGTCGCGCGCGACGGCGTAGATCAATCCATCGGAGACGACGGGCTGCGCACTCCACGACAACCAGCGCCACGAGTCGTCCTTGCAGCGGTAGCGATTGCGGAAGCGCACCGTGACGTCGCCCGCGGACAGCGAGTTGATTTCCGCGATCGTGGCGGCGCGATCGTCGGGATGGACAAAATCGAGGAACGGGCGGCCGCACAGCTCCTCGGCGGTCCATCCGAGCAGCTCGGCAAAAGCCGGATTGACGCGCCGGAAGCAACCCGTGAAATCGGCGACGCAGAAGAGATCGAGGGCGAGCGCGAAGAACCGGTCGCGATCGTTGGCCGCCTGCGCGTGGCTGGCGCGGTCATCAGGTTGAAGGTCGGACAAAGATCTTCCTCGGTTGGAGAAGGAGAAGGATGGCAATTATATCGCCGCGCGAACTTCGACACCTTCCCTCACCTGCGGACAACGGGCACGACGGAGTTCACTGCGGTAGACAATCTCCGAAACCGGATTGTCTTACCGCGTGAACGCACAAGCTGATTTCCGCTGAAACCTGGCCACGTGCGCCGGTCGAGGGAATCGCTAGGAACGCCGACGGAAGCGCAGGATGACTCCCGTGCCTACCAGGCCGGCTGCGACGAGGGCTCCAAGGGCGAAGGGGGCTGCGCCGCGCCATGCCAGGAGCGCCGCGCTCGCGACAATCGACGTCCACATGGCGGCGATCGCCGCACGGCGCGCCTGCGGAGGCAGCGGCGTCGTCCCGTCGAGGAAGACCGCGTACGGCATGAACATCGGACTCCGTCGAAGCCGTCGCTCGAGCGCCGGACAACTGCGGGTCAGAAAGTACGAGCCGCCGAGCAGGAACACGGTCGTCGGGAGGCCGGGAACGACTGCACCGACCGCGCCAATGCCGAAGCAGGCCAGTCCCAGTACCGCCTGCATCAAGCGGATACCAGGGACGAGCGGCCGCGCGGCCACGCCGGGCGCTGTGACCTCGCCTCTCATCGTGCTGATGTTATCGGCGCCCACCGTGTCCAGCTCCGATCCTCGATGCGTCACAGCGTGGATTTGGAGGGCTCGGTGGCCGTGTCCGGCTGCGAACCATGCCCGCGGATGTGTTCGTCCTTGAGCAGTCCCAGGCCCTTCGCCGTCAGCGCGAGCACGGCATAGGCATCGTCGGTCAGCCGCAACAGCCAAGCGCCGTGAGTTGCTGAATGTATCCGCGCACCTCGGCCACCGAGGCGTTCGGCAGCAACCCGAACGTGCTCAGCTTGTCGTGCCCGCGCGCCACGACCTGGTCGCTGGCATGCCCGCGGAGCACGCTGGCGACGTGCATCGCTGAAGGATTCAGCCTGTTTAGTGAAGCGGATGTGTGGATTCCGCAAAACTTCAATCCCGCTCAAGTCCAAGCCTCCACTCGATTTCAGACGGTCGTGGCACGCATGCGCTCTGGCATCTCGCTGGAACAGGCTCATAGGAAGCATTAGCGGCCTCCCACAGGTTAACGCAGGTCGGTTCTACGACCCTGACGCCCCCTCTCTCCCCTTCCCACAGATGCCGAGATCGGATGCGCTCTCGCCGACGATCGGGGCCAGCTCCTTGCCGGCCAGCACCAGGTTGCTGCGGTCTGGCTCGAGCAGATAGACGGAGCAGACGTCGCTGGCGAAGCGACGCTGTATGAGATGCGCGACGTTGGTCAGCGTCACCATGGCCAGACGGAACAGTGCACGTGGTTGAAGGAAAAGCTCGGGCTGCGGAAGCCCGGCGGCGTGATGGAAGGCGAGTCGGCAGCTATCGTCGTCTACGGTGCTTCATTCCACACATACAGGAAGGCGCCATCGCTGGCCGTGGCCACATTGCGTCCGCTTTTCCGGGTCGCACGATTCAACGCCGACCGTACCTTTTCCTTGCTGTCTGTCAATTGTGCCAACGGCACCTTGAGCGCGACGCCGTCGTCCACCTGATCGAGATCGGACAGAATCCTGGTCACAATCTTCTTGTGCTTTCCATTGCGACCTTGCGGAACATCCGACTGCAGCATGCCTTTGAAGTTCCTCGGCACCTTCTTGCTCCGACCGCCCATGGCCACTCTCCTTTGGCGCAACGCACAAACGTTAAACTAACGTGACGTAATCGTATTATATGGTAACAGGTCTGATAAGTATACGCGCGTCCCCT
>CAMCNL010000003.1 GCA_945876205.1 Candidatus Sulfopaludibacter sp. SbA3 | reverse complement strand
CGGGTTGGTGCGGCCGTACGACTGTGCAAGACTTCTTCATGGCGGCTCCTTCTTGTGAGGCTTGCGCCTCGGGCTTAGACACCACTCGTGTATCACGAGCAGTGAGGAGCCGCCGCTTTCAATTTTCAACAGCTACTGGGACATCTCCCACTCGCCACAACGATTACATTAGAGAATTCCACTCCTTCATCCCGGCGGAGATCGCTGAGCAGAGCCAACGACTGGGGAAGGGGGATTTGCTCTTTGCGGGATCTGGCGAAACGGCCGAAGAGATTGGAAAATGTGTCGCGTTCTTGGGCGAGATGGAAGCCTATGCGGGTGGTGACATCGTGATGCTGAGCCCGTCCGACCAGGATTCGCTGTTTCTCGGGTATCTACTGAACCACCCATCGGTTTCCACGCAGAAAGCCAGGATGGGTCAAGGCGATGCCGTCGTTCACATCAGCGCCAGAAACCTCGCGCAGTTGCAGTTGCTGCTACCACCCCTTCCCGAACAGACTGCCATAGCTACGGTGCTCTCCGACATGGACGCGGAGATCGCCGCACTTGAGCAGCGCTGCGACAAGACCCGTGCCCTCAAGCAGGGCATGATGCAGGAACTGCTGACCGGGAAGACTCGGCTGGTAAGAGCGGGCTCAAGCCGTTAGCTTTTTCAGCTTTGGCTGCCTATACTTTCCGAAGGTCTGCAAAATGAGCATCAGGGCGGCATACGAGGACGGGGTGTTCAAGCCCCTCGACACGGTCAAGGGGGCCACGCCAGGCAAGGTCTACACGGTGTTCTCGCAGGACGAACTCAGCGAACTCCGCGAGACGCTCGGCTGGCTGACGGCCGCTGAAAAGAGCTTCGACTTCTGGGACAACGAGGAGGATGCCGTCTACGACACCCTATAAGCGGGGAGACATCGTTCTCGTCCCGTTTCCTTTTACCGATCTCACGTCCTCCAAGAGACGGCCCGCCCTCGTCATTTCACCCGACAGTTTCAACGCCCAGCAGCAGGATCTCGTGGTTGCCGCGATCACCTCCCAGGTCCCCGACACCACGGAGGCGCTGGTCTTGACATCGCGTGACTTCTCTTCGGGAACGCTGCCGAAGACCTCTCTCGTCAAGCCGAACAAATTGTTCACGATCCACTCCACGCTCGTGATCAGAAGAGTCGCGGTTCTCAAGAACGAGAAGGTAGAACGCGTTCTCGACACACTCCGCCTGTTCTTTTCGTAGCGCATGGACACGGTTGGCCAGATCGAGAGGAGGACGCAGCAGCGCGTCGTGAAGCTGTTTCGCGACACGCTTGGCTACGCCTACCTCGGCGATTGGACCGACCGCGCCGGCAACCGCAACGTCGAGGAAGACTTGTTGCGGCCGTTTCTCCGCGACCAGCAGGGCTACGACGAGGCGCTCATCACCCGGGCGCTCCATATCCTCAACAAGGCGGCGGGCGACACGAGCAGGAGCCTCTACGACCGCAACCGCGAGGTCTACGGCCTGCTGCGCTACGCCGTGAAAGTGAAGCCGGGCGTCGGCGACAACACGGTCGATGTCTGGCTTATCGACTGGGAGCATCCGGAGAGAAATCATTTCGCCATCGCCGAGGAAGTCACCGTCGCGGCCGCCGATCCCAGGGCCCACGGCAAACGCCCGGACGTCGTGCTCTACGTCAACGGCATCGCGCTCGGCATCCTCGAATTGAAGCGTTCGACGGTCTCAGTCGCTGAGGGCATTCGTCAGAACCTCGACAACCAGAAGAAGGAGTTCATTCAGCCTTTCTTCTCGACCCTGCAATGGTTGATGGCGGGCAACGACACGGAGGGGCTGCGCTACGCCACCATCGATACGCCCGAGAAGTACTACCTGACGTGGAAGGAAGAGAGCTCAATCGAGAGCGCGCTGGATCGGGCCCTGACTCAGATGTGCGGCAAGGCGCGGTTCCTCGAGCTGGTCCACGACTTCATCGTCTTTGACGCTGGCGTCAAGAAGCTCTGCCGGCACAACCAGTACTTTGGCGTCCGCGCCGCGCAGGAACACGTCAAGCGCCGCGAGGGCGGAATCATCTGGCATACCCAGGGCAGCGGCAAGAGCCTGGTGATGGTCTGGCTGACCAAGTGGATTCGCGAGCACGTGAAGAACGCCCGCGTCCTGCTCATCACCGACCGCACCGAACTCGATGAGCAGATCGAGAAGGTCTTCTTCGGAGTCAATGAGGAGATCTACCGCACGCAGAGCGGTGCGGACCTGATCGCGAAACTGAACGCGACGACGCCCTGGCTGATGTGTTCGCTGGTCCACAAGTTCGGAGGCAGGGAAGACGGCGAGGAAGTGGGCGATATTCCGGGTTATATCGAGGAAGTCAAGAAGGCGCTGCCCGTGGGCTTTTCGGCCAAGGGCAACCTCTTCGTCTTCGTGGACGAATGCCATCGGACGCAGTCGGGTGAGCTGCACAAGGCGATGAAGACGATTGTGCCGAACGCGGTGTTCATCGGCTTCACGGGCACGCCGCTCCTCAAGGCGGACAAGAAGCGGAGCATCGAGATCTTCGGCGGCTACATCCATACGTACAAGTTCGATGAAGCGGTGAAAGACAAGGTCGTGCTCGACCTGCGCTACGAAGCGCGCGACATCGACCAGCGCATCACCTCGCAGGCGAAGATCGACCAGTGGTTCGAGGCCAGCACCAAGGGGCTCACCAATCTTGCGAAGGCTCAACTCAAGCAGCGTTGGGGCACCATGCAGAAGGTGCTGTCCAGCCAGTCGCGACTCGGCCAGATCGTCGCCGACATCCTCATGGATATGGCCACGCGCGATCGCCTCAGCAGCGGACACGGCAACGCGCTGCTGGTCGCTGGCAGCATTTACGAGGCGTGCAAATTCTACGATCTGTTCGACAAGACCAACCTCAAAGGCAAATGCGCCATCGTCACGTCCTACACACCATCGACGGCCGATATCAAGGGCGAGGCAAGCGGCGACGGTGACACCGACAACATCGAGAAGTACAACACCTACCGGCAGATGCTGGCCGATTGGTTCAACCAGGCCCCCGAAGACGCCGTCAAGCGTGTGGAGGAGTTCGAGACAGCGGCGAAGAAGCGATTCATCAAAGAGCCCGGACAGCTCAAGCTGCTCATCGTCGTGGACAAGCTGCTCACCGGTTTCGACGCGCCTCCCGCCACCGTTCTTTACATCGACAAACAGATGCGCGACCACGGCCTGTTCCAGGCCATTTGCCGTGTGAACCGGCTGGACGGCGACGACAAGGAGTACGGCTACATCGTCGACTACAAGGACTTGTTCCGCAGCCTTGAAGGCGCCGTGCACGACTACACGTCTGGTGCGTTCGACGGCTACGACCAGGAAGACGTGGCGGGGCTACTCGAAGACCGCCTCGGTAAGGCGCGCGCGCGATTGGAGGAAGCCCTCGAGACGGTGCGTGCGCTGTGCGAGCTGGTCGAGCCGCCGAAGGATCAGCAGGCCTACTTCCGGTACTTCTCCTCAAAAGACCACGGCAATGCCTCGCAACTCAAGGCCAACGAGCAGCAGCGGCTGTCGCTCTATACCCTGACCGCCGCGCTCGTCCGCGCCTACGCCGACCTGGCCAACGAGATGGCCGAAGCAGGCTACACCCCGGCGGCGGCAGCAGCGATCAAGAAGGACGTCGCGTTCTATGAGAACTTGCGCAACGAGGTAAAGCTGCACAGCGGCGACGCCATCGATCTCAAGCGGCACGAGCCGGCGATGCGGCACCTGATCGACACGTACATCCAGGCCGAGGCCAGCGAGAAGGTGTCGGCGTTCGACGATCTATCGCTCGTCCAACTCATCGTCGAGCGCGGCGTCGACGCCGTGAACGCGATGCCAGGCGGCATCCGCAGGAGCCAGGGCGCCGTGGCGGAAACCATCGAGAACAACGTCCGCAGGCTGATCATCGACGAGTCGCCCATCAACCCGAAGTACTACGAGAGGATGTCGCTGCTGCTCGACGCTCTGATCGCCCAGCGCAAACAGGAAGCGCTCGACTATGCAGTCTACCTGGCCAAGATCGTCGAGCTGACAAGGCAGGCGAAGAGCGGGCCAGCGGCCGCCGCTTATCCATCAGCGCTTGATACTCCCGCCAGGCGGGCACTGTATGACAACCTGGGGAAGCACGAGGCCCTCGCGTTGGCCGTGGACGCCGCGGTTCGAGACAGCCGTCAGGACGATTGGCGCAACAACTCTTTCAAGGTGAAGAGGGTGAGGAATGCCATCCGAGAGCCACTCCTCAGCGACATGGCGATGTTGTCAGGATCGACTGCCACGACGGTTACGCGCGAGCACCGAGTCGCGGAGGCGAAGCTCGAGGAACTGGTGGACCAGGTTCTAAACCTGGTTCAGAACCAACATGAATACTGAGCACCGCCGGATCGTCGTTGGCGGCCTGCAGGTTCAGATCGTTCGCAAGGGAATCAAGAACCTGCATCTCGGCGTCTACCCGCCGAATGGTCGCGTTCGCGTGGCCGCGCCGCTGGCGGTCTCGGACCATGCGGTGCGCCTCGCCGTCGTGCGCAAGCTTGGATGGATCAAGCGCCAGCGCGCCAAATTCGCCGACCAGGCGCGCCAGTCGCGGCGGGAGCTGGTCAGCGGGGAAACCCACCACTTTCTGGGGCGAACGTATCGCCTGAGCGTAGTCGAGCATCGTGGGCCAAGCCGGGTCGTGTTGCGCGGTCGAGCGACCCTCGAGCTATGGACTCGACCCGGGTCGGCTGCAAGTACCCGCGATCGGGTGTTGCAGCGTTGGTACCGTGACCGTCTCTGCGAGTTGGTCCCGCCGCTTTTGGCAAAGTGGGAGCCGGCGATAGGGGTTTATGCCGCCGACTGGCGTATCAGGAAAATGAAGACCAAATGGGGCGCGTGCAGCGTGGATGCCCGTCGAATCTGGCTGAATCTGGAACTTGCGAAGAAGCCCGCGCGGTGCCTCGAGTACCTGGTTGTACACGAGCTCGTTCACCTGATCGAGCGGCGCCACAACGATCGCTTTACGCGCCTGATGGACACGCACCTCCCGCTGTGGCGGCAGCGTCGCGACGAATTGAACTCCGAACCGCTCGCACAGACAAACTGGAGCTATTGAAGCCTCCGTGTCTCTGTGTCTCCGTGGCCCGTGGCAGTGAAAGTTGCCGCTAGTTAAGCGCCGCGACGCGGCGGCGCAGGGTCTTTACGTGTTCCCAGATCTGCTGGTGTTCTTCCCGCGCTTCCTTGTCCAGGTCGCTCATGCTGGCGAGCTTCAGGTAGGTCTGCAGGTCGCGGAGCGCGGCGGTGACGTCGTTCAGGTGGTAGGCGAGCAGCCCGCGGTCGCGCAGCTCGCTGAGCGCCGAGGGCGTCAGCGCGAGGAGCAGCTCGGTCACGTCGCGTGCCTGGGGAAACGAGCGCATGTGCACGTAGATGCGCTTCAGGTTGAGCAGCATCCGCACTACGATCTGCGGCCGCGTGGCGGGCGCCAGCAGCGACTTGTTGAACGCGACCTCCGAGCCAACGTGCTTTTGCAGCAGCAGGCGGCAGTCGTGCTCCGAGAGCTGTGCGCCGGCGTGGAACGGATCGATGATCAGTCCGCTGCCGCGTGTCGAGACGTCTGGGCACCGCACCAGGAAATGCCCCGGGAAGTTGATCCCATCGATCTGCAGGCCGGCCCGGTGTCCGACTTCCATGTAGACCAGCGACAGCGTGATCGGAATGCCGGTCCGGCGTTCGAGTACCTCGTTGAGGCAGCTGTTGCGCGGATCCTCGTATCGCTCGCGGTTGCCCACGAAGCGCTGATCGTCAAAGAGGTAGCGGTTGAAGGCCCTGATGCAGGAGGCGGTGGAGGCGTCGCCCGTTTCGTCGACGTGGCGCTCGATGCAGCGGTGCGCGGCGTCGCCCATGGCATCGAGCCGGGCAAGGTAGCGTTCGGCGTCAAGCCGGGGATATTCGATGCGCGCGATGACCAGGGCCGCCGCCGCGAGCCCGGTGCCCGGCGCGTTGGACGCGGCGGTTAAGGACTCGACGAGGTCTTTGCGCATAGACGATCCAGCGCGGGAACCGTGAGCTCGTTCAAGCCGCCCACGACCAGCTCGGCGGCCACCAGTTCGTCAGCGCCGTAGCTGTTCGTGACCCCGACACAGCGTAACCCGGCTCCCCTGGCGGATTCGAGTCCCCACTTCGAATCCTCTATCGCCACGCATTTCTTCGAATCGAGATCGCGCCCCGTCTTGCGGCGGAGCTGCTCAAATGCCAGGAGGTACGGCGCGGGCGAGGGCTTGCTCTCAGGTGTGTCGCCGGCCGCGACGATGGTCATGAAGAGCTCGCTCACGCCGGCAGCCTCGACGACCTCGAGGATCTCGTGACGCATGGCGCCGGACGCAATGGCGATCGGCACCTCGTCGGCCGCCGCGCGAATGAACTCCACCGCGCCTGGAAAGAGGATCGCTCCGCGCTGGAGCAGTTCCTGCAGCATCGTGCCCTTGCGCGCCACCAGCGCCGTGACATGCCGGTCGGTCATCGCGATGCCGCGGTCGCGCGCCACCGCCTGGAACATCCCCACGTCGTCGTATCCCAGGTACTTCGAGTAGTAGTCGTCGGCGCTGAGGGTGACGCCGTCTTCCGCCAGCGCGCGCTGGAAGGCCGTGAGATGCAGCGGCTCGCTGTCGGCAATCACGCCGTCGAAATCAAAGACGATCGCCTGCAGGGCGGACGTCATGCGCCGGGCACTTTCTCGCCCGCCCGGATCGCCAGCTTCAGGCGATTGGCCGGAGGAGGAAACGGGCACTCATACGACGCGTTGTAGGCGCAGAACGGGTTGTAGGCGCGGTTGAAATCGATCGTGTAGTAACCGGTGGCAGTCGGATGCAGGTCGAGGTACCTGCCGGCCGGATACGTCTCCGTGCCTGTCGTCATGTCGGCGAATGGCACGAACAATTGGAGGATTTGCTCGGTGCCCTCCTCGACGAACGCGCCGAGGCTTTGTGGCTGCCCTTGCAGGCTGAACTCGAGCATGCCCACCAGCTGCATCCTCCGCGGCTTGCCGGTGGACGTCGGCATCTCGAAGACCGGCCGATCGTCGGCCAGCTTCAGGATCGCCGGCACGCTGTAGGCGGAATCAGCCGCGTAGTAGCGCAGCGGCAGGACCGCGGCGCGCTTGGGCGGCGGCACCGGAGAGCAGACCGTGCCCTCGGTGACGTTGCAGTCAGGGGCGTCCTTGAACACCTTGTCCTTCTCCGTACGCGCGGCGGCGAGCTCCTGCAGATACACCCGCTCGTCGGGAGCCGACGGTCCTGAGGAACACCCGCACAACGCCGCGAGGGTAAGGATGAGGAAAGCCTGGGAGTACCGGGGAACCACTAAGTAAAAATATACCCCGCCCGTGAAACGGTTGCGTCGGCGAGTTGCCGTCTCAGTGCAACCGTGTTGATCGGGGCGACCTTCAGCACCCGCCTGAGCGCGGCGAGCAGGGTCCGCAGGGTATCGCCCTCGGCCATCGCCGCGAGCGAGCTCTTTGCCGCAGCCTCGATGCGCTGCGCCGCGTCGTTGACGAACGCCCGTGCGGCCGTCTCGTGCAGGTCGGCCAGGGCGTGTCGCGCCGCGATGGCTCCCCGGGCTCGCAGGACCGCGCTTTCGGCGGCGAAGATGTCGATGATGATGTCGGCGGCGTAGCCAAGCACCTCCTGTTCATCATTGAGCTTCTGGCCATACGTCTGCATCGCGGTGCCCAGCACCATGAGCGCCACCTTCTTGAACGCCGACAAGGCGCGAAGCTCGTCGTCGAGCGGAGCGTCGCTCGAGCCCAGGGTGGCGGGCGCAGGCGACAGGATCTCGTCCTGCAGGCGCTTCGCGGCGGCGATCAGCGGGAGGTCGCCCTTGAGGGCGCGCTTGATCAGCATGCCGGGGATCAACAGGCGGTTGATCTCGTTGGTGCCTTCGAAGATGCGGTTCACCCGCGCGTCGCGGTAATAGCCCTCGGCCTTGTACTCCTTCACGTAGCCGTTGCCGCCGTGTATCTGGATGTTCTCGTCGAGCACGAAGTCGAGCGTCTCGGTGCCGGCGACCTTGGCGATCGACGCCTCCACCGCGAACTCCTCGAAGGCGCCCGCGACTTCAGCGCCGGTGTGCGCCGTCCCTTCAAGCGCCCGGTCTATCAGTCCAGCCGTTCGGTAAGTGAGGCTCTCCACCGCGTAGGTCCTGGCGGTCATCTCGCCAATCTTGTGCCTGATGGCGCCGAAGGTCGCGATCGCATGGCCGAACTGCTTGCGCTGGGCGGCATATTTCACCGAGTCGCCAATCGCCATCCGTGAGCCGCCGATGCACATCGCCCCGAGCTTGAAGCGGCCGAAGTTCAGGGTATTGAGCGCCACCTTGTAGCCCTTGCCGATTTCTCCAAGCACGTTCTCCGCTGGCACCCTCGCATCCTGCAGGATGATCGGCGTCGTCGACGAGCCGTGCAGGCCCATCTTGTGCTCTTCGTGCCCGGCGCTCACGCCGGGAAACGCTTTCTCGACGATGAAGGCCGTGAACTGATCTTCGTCGGCCTGGGCAAAGACGATGATGACGTCGGCAAAGCCGCCGTTGGTGATCCACATCTTCTCGCCGGTGAGCAGCCAGGAGCCGTCGGGTTGTTTGATCGCCCGAGTCTTGGCGGCCAGCGCGTCAGACCCCGATCCCGATTCGCTGAGCGCGTAGGCGCCCACCAGCTCGCCGGCGACGATGCGCGGAAGATACTTCTGTTTCTGCGCGTCGGTGCCGAAGAGCACGATTGGCAGGATGCAGAGGTTGGTGTGGCCGCCGTAGGTCGTCGCAAACGACGCCGACCGCGCGATGTGTTCGGCGACGATCAGCGAGGAGACCTTGTCGAGATCGAGCCCGCCGTACTGTTCGGGCACGGTGGTGCCGAGCAGGCCAAGCTCGCCGCAACGGCGGATCAGCGTTCGCGCCAGCTGCCAGTCTTTGGCTTCGAGCTTCTCCAGGTTGGGCAGCACTTCGTTGCCGATGAATTCATCGGTGGTCTGCGCCATCAGGCGATGCTCGTCGGACTTCTTCTCCGGCGTGAAGACGTCGGCTGCCGGCGTTTCTTCCAGCAGCCAGGATCCGCCTTTTCTAATCTCGCTTTTGACGGTCATTGATTCCTACATTCGTTCGAATATGCCGGCGGCGCCCATGCCGCCGCCGACGCACATCGAAACCATTCCGTACCTGACGTTGCGTCGACGCATTTCGTGAAGAAGCGTAGCGGTGAGCTTTGCGCCGGTGCAGCCAAGCGGATGACCGAGCGCGATGGCGCCGCCGTTGACGTTCAGGCGATCCGGGTCGATTGGAAGCTCGCGGAGGCAGGCGAGTACCTGCACGGCAAACGCCTCGTTCAGTTCGACCAGGCCGATGTCGTCGAGTGTCAATCCCGCCAGCTTGAGTGCCTTGCGGATCGCCGGGACCGGACCGATACCGAACCTTTCCGGCTCGACACCCGCCGTCGCGAATGCCACGAAGCGAGCCAGCGGCGTGAGGCCGAGCTCCTTCGCGCGTGCGCCGGAGGTGACGACCACGGCCGCGGCACCGTCGCTCATTTGCGATGAGTTGCCCGCGGTCACCGTGCCCTGCGCATGAAACGCCGCCCTCAGCTTGGCCAGCGCCTCGGCCGATGTGTCCCGGCGCGGTCCCTCATCCTGCGCGAACGTCACGTCCCGCAGCGCCGGTGTGCCGCCGCCGTTGGGGACCGCGACCTGGAACGTCATCGGCGTGATCTCGTCGGCGAAGCGGCCGGCGTCGATAGCGGCGAGTGCGCGCTGGTGGCTCCGGAGCGCGAACGCGTCCTGCGCCTCCCGGGTGATGGCGCTCTCGCGCGCGCGATTCTCGGCGACGAGTCCCGTGCTCAGGTAGACGTCCGGGTAGTCGTCCACCAGTGCGGGATTGGGCGCCACCTTGTTGCCGCCCATCGGCACCATGCTCATCGACTCGGTGCCGCCGGCAATCACGCTCTGCGCGAAGCCACACATGATCCGTTCGGCCGCGAACGCGATCGACTGCAGTCCGGAGGAGCAGAAGCGGTTGATGGTGACCGCGGACGCACTGACCGGGACGCCGGCGCGAAGGCTCGCGATCCTCGCCACGTTCAGCCCTTGCTCCGCCTCGGGCATCGCACAACCGAGGATCACATCGTCGATCTCCGACGGGTCGAGCCCGGGCGCGCGCCTCAATACCTCGGCGATGACCGCGGCCGCCATTTCATCTGGACGGACGGTCTTCATCGCCCCGTTCGGCGCCTTGCCGACCGCGGTTCGCGTCGCCGAAACGATTACAGCATCTTGCATGAAAAATCCTCGAGGAGACCCTCTAGCGCGTCGCCGACCTCGGTCGCCTGGCCGTCGAAGAGGTGATTGGCGCTGTCGATCTCCACAAACTCTTTCGGCTCCGGAAGCTGTGCGTAGAACTCCCGTACCGCTCTAATTGGAATCAGCTCGTCGGCTTCGCCGTGAATGATGAACTTGGGCTTCGTGGACGCCTTCACCGCTGTGAAGTCGTACTTGTTGACGGGCGGGCCGATCACGATCAGCGCGCAGATCCGCTCGTCTTCGGCGCCGACCGTCGCCGCGACATGCGAGCCGAACGAGAATCCGCCGGCCCACATTTCCAGGCCGGCATGTTCGGTCGCCATGTAGTTGACCGCCGCGCGGAAGTCGTCCATTTCACCGCGTCCGTCGTCCCAACTGCCGGCGCTCCGGCCCACGCCGCGGAAATTGAATCGCAGCACGACGCATCCGATCCGGCTCAATGCTTTGGACGCCTGAAAGACGCACTTGGTGTGCATCGTTCCACCCTCGGTCGGCAATGGGTGGGCAAAGACGACGACGGCGCGAGGGACGCCGGTGGGCCGGTCGATGAGCACCTCCAGCGGCCCTACCGCCCCGGGAATTTCACGAACGATCTCAGCCAATACGTCTCCTGCGGGCGCCCTCTGCCTGGCGCGCCGCGCTCTCGGCAAATAGCACCACGATGCGGGCAAACTCGTCCGGCCGTGTGATCAGGCCGAGATGTCCCGTGTTGGCGATGGTGGCGACGCGCGCATGTGGCCACATCGCGACGTACTCATGAGTTCGGCTCACAGGCACCACGCGGTCAAGCGAGCCGTCGCCGGTGACGATCAGCGTCGGCACGTTCACCTCGGCGATCTTGGCCTGCAGGGCGCGGTCGGGGACGAGGCTCACGCGCCGCGCCATTCGGCCAGGCGAAAACATGTGGGTGACGACGCGCCAGCCGTGAACGGCGGCGGCGCGAACGCCGCGCAGGAAACCCGGGTTGGCGGCAGCGATCTCGCGATACATCCGCAGCGACGCGACACAGAAAAGCGGCGACAACAGCCGGGGCGCGCGCAGGTAGAACGTGATTCGACGATCGGGCGTCCACGACGGCGGCACCGCGGATACGAGCACCAGCGATGACACGCGCTCGGGAAAGCGCGCGGCAAACGCCGCGGCAATCAAGCCGCCGTACGACACGCCACAGATCGCCGCGCTTTTCAGACCGGCCGTATCGAGCGCCGTCCGCACCTGCTCGACATACGACTCGAGGCCGCGCTGCGCATCGAACGCCGCGCCGCACGTGGGTTCGTCAGCCAGGGAAAAGGTAATCACGTGACACCGCTGCGCCAGCGTATCGATGGCCGGCTTCATCCACTCCCAGCGACCCTGGATGCCGGGGATGACGACGATGGCGGTGCCGCCGCCGCGGTCGATGATCTTCATCAGTTTCTCAGTGGCTTGCCCGTCTTCAACGTGTGCTGGATCCGTTCCTGCGTCTTTCGTTCGCCGAGCAGCTTGAGAAACGCCTCGCGCTCGAGGTCGAGGAGCTGCTGCTCGGTGACCGTGGATGCGTGCGGCAGTGTCCCTCCGGCCATGATCGTCGCCAGCGTCCGCGCGATCAGCACGTCGTGCTCGCTGATTCGGCCGGCGCGCCAGGCGAGATGGATCCCGAGCTTCAGTGGAGCCAGCACGGTGTCTCCGCCCACCGGTATCGCCAGTCGTGGAGCCGGCGCCGCGTACCCCTCTTCCACCCGCTGCAGAGCCCGTGCCTTCGCGTCATGGAGAAGTCGTTCGGAATTCATCGTGATTCCGTCGATCGGACGCAGGTAGCCCAGCCGTTGAGCGTCCGCTGCACTGGTCGATGCGCGCGCAAAGGCGATGGTTTCGAAGGCGCGCTGAATCGGCGGCAGGAAGTCGGTCGTGCCCGCGGGCATGCCTTCCGCGGCGCGCGCCACCATCTCCTTGGTGCCGCCACCGGCAGGGATCAACCCCACGCCGGCTTCAACGAGGCCCATGTAGGTTTCGGCCGCGGCCTGGACGCGGTCCGCATGGAGCGACATCTCGCAGCCGCCTCCGAGCGTCAGTCCGGCGGGGGCAACGACTACGGGCACATCGCTGTACCGGAGCGCCATGGTCGCCTGCTGGAACGCGCGAATCATCAGCTCGATTTCGTCCCAGTTCTCTTCCTGCGCCTCGAGCAGGACGAGCATCAGGTTGGCGCCGGCGGAGAAGTTGGGCGCCTCGTTGCCGACGACGAGCGCGGCAAAGTTCTGCGAGGCTTCCCGAACGCCCGCCTGCAGCATCTGGATCGTGTCGCCGCCGATCGCGTTCATCTTCGAGTGGAACTCGACGCACAACACGCCGTCGCCGAGATCGACCAGGCTTGCGCCGGCGTTCTTCTTCACGACCCGTTCGCGATCCTTTGCCGACTTCAGGATCAGCAGATCCGCGGCCGCCGGCGGCAGATCACCGGTGCGTCCGGACCGGGCGACGCCTTCGAGTCCGATCGCATCGATCAACTCGAACGGACCGAGGCCCCATCCGAATCCCCATCGCATCACCCGGTCCACATCGTCGGGCGACTCGGCGATGTCGGGCGTTACCTTGGCGGTATAGGCGAGAGCCGGCGCCATGGTGTCGCGCAGGAACTGGCCGACCCTGTCCTTGCCCTGGAACAGCGTTCTGACGCGCTCGCGGGCGTCGCCGATCGAAGCCGAGGCTTCAAGTGACGGAAGCTTCGGCCGTTGCTGCGGCCGGTACTCCAGGGTTACCGGATCGAGCGTCAGGATTTCGGATTCGCCCTGTGCGTTCTTCACGCGCTTGTAGAAGCCTTGCCCCGCCTTTTCTCCCGTCAGTCCGCGTTCGAGCATCCGCCTGACAAAGGCTGGCACCGTCCAGGTGTCTTTCGAGTCCGAGTCAGGCAGCCGGTTTCGGAGGTCGTCCACGACGTGGCCGACGATGTCGAGGCCCGCGATGTCGAGGGTGCGGAAGGTGGCGCTCTTCGGCCGGCCGAGGGGCGGTCCGGTAATGGCGTCCACTTCGTCGATGGTGTACTCGCCCGCCGCGACCCTGGCGAGAATCTGGACCATCCCGTACATCGCGATGTGGTTGCCGATGAAGCCGGGGGAGTCTTTGGCGATGACGACGCCCTTGCCGAGCCGATGGTCGGCGAAGTGCGCCACAGCATGGACGACCGCTTCGTCGGTGTCGGGAGTCGGGATGATCTCGAGCAGGTGGAGGTAGCGGGGCGGGTTGAAGAAGTGCGTGCCGAGCCAGTGCTTCCGGAAATCGTCGCTCCGTCCCTCGGCGAGCGCGGCGATCGGGATGCCGGACGTATTGGAGCTGACAATCGATCCCGGCCGCCGCACCGCATCGACCTTCGCCAGCAGCCCGCGCTTGATATCGAGACGCTCGACCACCGCCTCGATGATCCAGTCGCTCGCCGCGATGCGCGCGAGGTCGGCGTCGAAGCTTCCCGTCGATATCAGCTTCAGTGCATCAGGAGTAAAGAACGGATCCGGCTTCAGCGCCCTGGCGCGCTGCAGCCCCTGCTTCGCGGCATCCGCCGTGACATCGAGCAGCAAGGCAGGAACGCCCGCATTGGCGAAGTGAGCCGCGATCTGGGCTCCCATTGTTCCTGCACCGAGTACCGCGACCGAGCGAATCAGCATCTGTACTCAGTCTACCGTGCACGTGGGCGTGCTGCGCCGCGTCTACTTCCAGCGGGTGAGGATTGACTCGCGGTCGAAAAGTGCTACTCCAATTCGCAGCAGGGCGATGTTGACCCCCGCGAGCACCAGCGCGATCAGCAGGATCGTCGGGCCGGTCAGGAGGACGTTGCCGGTCAACTGGGCGACGAGGAGGCCGGCAATAGGCAGGATGATGAGCGCGCCGATCTGCTGGGCGCTTCGGGCGTCGTTGACGCGTGACGAGACGCAGACGGCTAGCTGCAGCGCGGCGAGGGAAGAAAGAGGCCCGAGCAGAAACACGATGCTCAGCGGTCGGGGAGTCATCAGCGCCCACGCGACGCCGGGATGCGCGAAGAGCACGATGCCCGCGATGTAGAGGGCGAAGCACAGGGTCGCCAGGCCAATGGCCGGGAGGAGCGATGCGAGTACCTTGGCCCCAAGCAGCTCGAGCGTCGTAATCGGCGTCGCGAGGAGCGGCTCGAGCGTCCGTGCCTGCTTCTCGCCGATGACGGTGTACGCAGCCACCGACATCGATCCCGCGACGGGCGTCAGCACGAGCAGCAGGACGAACTGTTGGAAGATCCACGCCTGTATCGCCCCCTCCGGGTCCAGCGCCCGCGTCGCCGGCTGATTGCGGTACATCTCGATCGCAATTTGAAAGTCGCTCGAATCGGACAGGTGCTCGCCGGTCATATACGGCACGATCACCGCGACGAAGAACGGCAGCAGGACCGCGAAGAATCCGGTGATGACCGCGGGGACGAAGACCGCTGGATTCTGGCGAAGGTCCGCGAGCTCCTTGCCGATGAGCGCGGTGACGCGCGTCATGCGGACTTCTTCTCCTCGACGAGCCGCAGGTAGACCTGCTCGAGCGTCGGTTGGTCCGGCATCACGGATTGGACGTCCGCCCCCTTGGCGACGAGCTGTCGCACGATCTCCGGCGCGCGCGTTGCCGCATCGTCAACATCGATGGAGAGCGTCGATCCTTGCGCGCGGATGTCGGAGATCCCCGGGCCGCTAACCGCCACCACAAACGCGTCGGCTGGTTGGCGGAGGACGACGATGAGGCGCGAGCCGAAGAGGCGACTGCGAAGCGCGGCGGGCGTATCGAGTGCGACGAGGCGGGAACGCATGACCGCGACGCGGTCGGCGACGCGCTCGACCTCGTCGAGGTTATGAGTCGACATCAGTACGGCGCGACGCTCGTCGCGAAGCCGGAGGACGAGCTCCCGCACATCGCGCGCGCTCTCGGGGTCGAGGCCGGCGGTCGGCTCGTCGAGCAGTACGATGTCGGGCTTGTGCAGGAGAGTCCTTGCGAGCGCCACCCGCTGCTTGAGGCCCTTCGAGAGTTGCGCCGCCTGGTCGTTGGCGCGATCGCGGACGCCGAACATCTCCAGCGCTTCATCGACCGTCCGCTCCGGCTGTGGCAGGCCATAGAGCCGCGCGTAGGTGGACAGATTCCGGCGGACGGTCAGGCGATCCCACAGCCCCGGCGCCTCGGTGAGAAAGCCAATACGACTGCGGAGACGCGGCGCCGTGTCCTTCGACATCTCCTCGCCGTTGACGCGAATCGATCCGGAGGTCGGCGCGATCAGCCCTGCCAGCATCCGCAGTGTGGTCGTCTTTCCGGCGCCGTTGGGTCCAAGCAGCGCGAAGATCTGGCCGGGCTCGAGGCTGAAAGACAGGTCCTCGACGGCGACGCGGTTCCCGAATGTGCGGGTGAGGTGAGAGGCGATCAGCATTCGTTAAGCCACGAAGCTCACGACGAAATTGCCACGAAGAACACGAAGGCCACGAAGGCTAAGCCACGAAGAAACACGAAGGTTGCGAGGCGGCTTCGTACTTCGTGTTCTTCGTGACCTTCGTGGCAAATTGCCTTCATGCGCTTCGTGGCTCACGGTTGGAATTCGTAGCAGCCGGGCGTCACGAGAAGACGGCCATCGCTTGTGAAGAACAGGCTGGTGGGGCTGATCGTGCCTGCCGCGCGGAGCTGCAGCGTGCGGATCTTGTCGCCGTGCGCGTCGTAGACGTAGGTGTAAGGCAGGCTGAGCGACACCCACAAGCGTCCGGCAGCATCAACCGCCGCGGTGCGCACGGTTGGGTTGACCAGTGGTATCTCGCGATCCTCGATGCGTCGGGTCGGCCAGCGCGTCGGCAGCGCCGCGAGCAGGTTATCGAGCTCCACGCCCTCGATGTGACGTTCGAACAGGAACGTCCCGTCGGCGCTGTACTTCTGGAACATCGGGCGCCCGCCAAGAAAGACGTAGTAGTAGCCGCCCGTGGGATCGACGAGAGGAAGCCCGCCGTTCAGGGCGACGTGCAGGTCGCGGTCCTGCTCGAACCCGGTGTCGCGAAGCCGGCCGAAGCTGCGAAGCGGCCAGCCGCCTTGCGAATACTCGGTGAAGAGCGACCCGCTCTCGGGATGGCTGACGAGCAGGCGGTCACCCGCGAACTGAATCGACGCGATCCCGTTCAGCACGAGCGTGCCGGCGATGACGGCGGGTGCAGGACGGCCTGGAAGCGTAAAGCCGGAGACGCGGATACCGGCCGGACCGAAAATCTGGACGCGCTCGGCGCCTCGCGGCGCATCCGCCACGACGAAGCTACCGTCAGGGCGGACGTCGAAGCCCCGCGGTTGCAGGATACGCCCCGGCTCCTGTCCGATCTCGACCACCTTCCGCGCGGAGCTCTTGTCGGCATCCACCGAATACACGGTGTGGGCGCGGCGATCGAAGACGTAGTACGGGCCACCCGGCGGCTGTTGAAAGCCAAGCGGCTCTTCGAAGAGGCCGGCGATGTGCGGAGGCAGCCCTCCGGTGGACCGCAGGATCTCCACTCGCAGGGCCGCGTGCGTATTGGTCTCAACGGAGAGAAGCAGGAAAGCGAGAAGCGCGGATGCGCGCACCGCCGTCCTCATGGCTCAGTACGAGGCGAGTGTACGAATGGCGCGAAGGACGTCTGCGGAGCCGGGAAGGATCCGTTCTTCGAGAACCGGCGCGTAGGCCACCGGACAGTCGAGGGCGGCGACACGCTTGACCGGCGCGTCGAGATACTCGAACAGCTCCTCCGACACACGCGCGGCGATTTCGGCGCCAAACCCACAGGTCAGTTGATCCTCGTGGACGATGACCACCCGGCTGACCTTCTGCGTGTAGGCGGCAATCGTCTCCCAGTCGTAGGGGATGATCGTGCGCAGGTCGATGACCGCGACGCTGATGCCGTCGCGCTCGGCCTGCTGCGCGGCGAGCAGCGACCGCTGCACCAGGGCGCCCCACGTGAAGACCACGACATCGCTGCCTTCGCGCGCGACCGACGCCTTGCCGAACGGCACCATGAAGTCTGGACCCGCGTACGGGCTCTTGTTGTAGGTCTGGCGATACAGGTGCTTGTGCTCGAGAAACAGCACCGGGTCGTCGCAGCGGATCGCCGTGCGCAGCAGGCCGGCCGCATCCTGGGCGTTGGACGGAAACGCGATGCGAATGCCGGGCGTGTGCGCGAAGATCGAGACGCCAGACTGGCTGTGGTACGGCGCGCCGCCGCGCAGGTATCCGCCAATCGGCACGCGGACCACCATCGGGCACGACCAGTGGTTGCTCGACCGGTACCGCATCATCGCCATCTCGTCGCGAAGCTGCATGAACGCCGGCCAGATGTAGTCGAAGAACTGGATCTCGACGACCGGCTTGAGACCGCGAAGCGACATGCCGACCGCGCGCCCGATGATGTTGGCCTCGGCCAGCGGCGAATTGAACACGCGATCGCTGCCGTAGAGCCGCTGCAGCCCGTGCGTCACCTTGAACACGCCGCCTTTGCCCGCCACGCTGGCGAGGATTTCCTCGCGGCTCGCGTCCGCCACGTCCTCTCCGAACAGGACGATGCGCGGGTCGCGACCCATCTCGTCGCGAAGGGTGCTGTTGATCGCGGCGACCATCGTGTCGGGTCGGCCGGTGAATGTCGGCTCGGTCGCAAACTGCGACGACGAGGGGTCGACGTCGGGCGAGAAGACGTAGAGCTCCGCGGTGTCGGGCTCGGGCTTTGGCGCCTTGAGCGCCTCTTCGGCGGCGAGATTCACTTCGCGCTCGACCGACGCCAGCGTGTCGGCCAGTTCCTCCTCGGTCGCCAGGCCCTCCGACTTGAGGAAGTGACGCATCCGCATCAGCGGATCACGCCGCGCCTCGGCCTCGCGCTCCAGCGTCGTCTTGTACAGCTTCTCGTCGTCTGACAGCGAGTGCGAGTACGGGCGGATGACGCTGGCGTGCACGAAGGCTGGTCCCTTGCGGGCGCGCACGTGCGCCACTGCCTCGCCGAGCGTTTTGTAGCTCGCCAGATAGTCGGTGCCGTCGCAGCGGTAGACGCGCATCCCGGGGAAGTGTTCGACCAGCCGCGAGATGTCGCCGCCCGGCGTCTGCACTTCGACGGGAACGGAAATGGCGTAGCCGTTGTCTTCGATGAGATAGAGGACCGGAAGCTTGCGCGTGCACGCGGTGTTGAGCGACTCCCAGAACTCGCCTTCGCTGGTGGCGCCGTCCCCAACCGAGAGATAGGTGACCTCGTCGGGCTCGAACTTCGATTCGCGGTCGGCGATATCGGTGACGCGCTGGTAGATCAGGCCGGCTTCGGACGCGCCAATCGCGTGCAGCGCCTGCGTCCCGGTGGCGCTGCTCTGCGAGGGGATGTTCAGCCGCGTGTGTCCCCAGTGCGACGGCATCTGCCGGCCGCCGGACGCGGGATCGTCCTTCGCGCCGACCGACGCCAGCAGCATCTCGTACGGCGTGACGCCGATCGACAGGCACAGCGCGCGGTCGCGGTAGTAGGGAAAAAACCAGTCGTGGCCGCCGCGCAGGTGCGCACCAGCCGCGACCAGCACGGCTTCGTGTCCGGCTCCGCTGATCTGGAAGAACGCGTGGCTCTGGTTCTTGAGTTGAATCTCCTTGTCGTCGATCTTCCGCGACAGGAGCATCGTGCGGTAGGCGCTGAGGAGTTGATCCCGGGTGAGTCCCTCGTATTCGCGTCCGCGGAGATTGGCGCCGCGCGCGCGCGCCTCGGCGCCGTTGGCCAGGGTCGACCCCTTCATACGCGGGAAATTATGGCACTATCGGGGGGCCATGACCACCGTCCGCCTGCATCGCTGGGACGAGATCGCGCTCGAGAAAATCACCGAGATGATCTCGCAGAAAATCGTCACCGGCGAGCGCGAGATGCTTGCGCAGATCTATTTGAAGCGCGGGGCGCTCGTTCCCATGCACTCGCACGAGAGCGAACAGATGACCTACATCCTGCAGGGGGCGCTCAAAGTGCTGGTTGGCGGTGAAGAAGTCACGGTTCGCGAGGGCGAGGTGCTGCACATCCCGTCATGGACGCCGCACCAGGCCGAAGCGCTCGAGGACACGTTCGAGCTCGATGTCTTCAGCCCCATTCGACAGGACTGGATACGCGGGGAGGACGGGAATTAATTGTCAGTTGCCGGTTATCAGTGAACCCGTCGGTCCACTTCGTCCGCCCGTCCGGCTCGGCCGCCTGAGTAGACATCGAAGCGCCGGCGCATCCGGTTGATACGCCATTTCAGATACCGGTACTTGATCTCCGAGAAGAGATGCACACGCCCGCCTTTGAGGTAGAGATATCCGGCGACCAGGCCGCCGAGGTGGGTGGTGTGAGCGATGCCGCCGCCCGGCTCATTCATCGCGGAGAGCAGTGAAATCGCGCCGATGATCATGACGAAGTACTTCGCGGGAATCGGGAACACGAAGTAGAGGTAGATCGGGCGGTTCGGAAAGTACATCGCGTAGGCGAGCAGCACGCCGTAGACCGCGCCTGATGCACCGATGGTCAGGGAGTAATACAGCTGGTTCGCGAACGGGAACGGCGTGAACGACAGAATCATCGTCGTCAGCGCGGCGCCGACGCCGGTGACGAAGTAGTACTTCGTGAAGAACCTGCTGCCCCACATCCGCTCGAGTTCGACGCCGAACATCCACAGCGCCAGCATGTTGAAGAGGATGTGGAAGATTCCTCCGTGGAGGAACATGTAGGTGACGAGCTGCCAGACATGGAATTGTCCGACGACATCGGCCGGACGCAGCCCCAATCCCAGGGTGATTGCCGGTACGAGCAGCGCGACGACATACGCCGCGGCGTTGGCGATCATGATCGCCTTGATCGCAGGCGTCACCGGCCCCGGCCCAAAGGAGGATGCGAAGTTCGATGTGGAGGGGTAGCGGGAACGCATTCGATCCAGTCTGTTCCAACTAGAGGCTAGGGAGCAACATCCGTACCTGAGCCCTCAACCGTCGCGACGGCGGACGCCCGCACGCCGGCATGCACGAGTTTTCCGTCAGGAAGGGGGATCGCCAGCACTGCTGCGCCCAGTGGCATGAATGCCATCGCCATCAGCGCGTGTTCAATCCCAATGCGATCCGCGAGCAATCCAACAAATGGGACGCTCAAGCCCGCCGAACCCCAGCCGAAGCCCATCATCAGCGACGACACCGTGGCGGCGCTGATCGGGGCGATCATCTGGCCAAAGGTGACATTGACCGGCAGGGTCGATTGCAGTAAAAAACCGCCGACTGACACCATCGCCACGAATGCCCACCCGTTGAGAGTGGGTGCGGTCGCCAGGAACGGCACGGCCGCGACGAGCGACCACATGATCACGCGCCGGGCGCCAAAACGGTCAGCGACCGGCCCACCAAAGAACCCGCCCGCGCTGGTCGCAAAGAGATACACCGCCACGGCGATACCCGCCTCGCCAACCGACATGCCGCGCCGCGTCAACATCACCGGCATGAACGTCGCGAAACTCAACGACGCGAGCGTACGCAGCACGACGATCAGGTAGAGCAGCGTGAGTGGCCTGGCGTACGGTCTCAGCGCGCGGAAGCCGCCCGATTCGTGGCGCTCGTGCAACGTGATCGGCGGGATCTTGCGAGCCCGCAACGCCAGGATCACCAGCGCGGGGATCATCAGGAGCGGCGTCCACTGCAGTCCATAGCGGTCGGCGAACGGCGCAAACACCAATGGTCCGAGCGAGAAGCCGAGCGAGCCGGCGGTGATGTGAAATCCCATCGCAAACGACTTGCGATTGCCGCTCAAGCGATGGACGAGTGCGGCCGCGGGAGGATGAAAAGCCGCGCCGCCAAGGCCGCCGGCGACGAGGATCAGGCCGAGCGTCCACGGACTCGTCGCCAGGCCGATGAGCGACAGGATGGTCACGGCCACGATCGGCCCGGTGATGACGAGCAGGCGCGGACGCCACCTGTCTGCGATGTGGCCAAAGCCAAGCTGGGATACCGAGCTCGCCATCTGGTAACACATCGCCAGCGTGCCCGCGGTGGCGAGCGACATGTTCAGGTGTGGAATGAGCAGCGGCAGGAGCGGCGCGAAGATGTTGCCGTAGCCGTCCGCCAGGAAGTGCATGCTTGCCAGCAGGAGGACGGTGGGGTGAAGGCCGAAGAGGGGCTGACCCTGAGCTTGACGAAGGGTCAACGCCTCACTCGCCGCATCACGAGCGCGACGCCCTGGCGAAACTCCTTGATGCGCAGCAGATGCGCGCAGGCCGCCAGAACGCCGAGAGCCACGCCGATCGCGGCTGCCAGGCGAATGATCTGCAGCGCCAGCGACGCGCCGGGCAGCCAGACGCCCAGCGCCACGTCAACGCCGGCGGCCGCGGCCCCCATGACCGCCGACGCCACGAGGATTCTCATGAACGACGCGAGAATGCGCGGTCCTTCGATGCCGTCCAGCTTGCGCCGCAGCAGGATCATGAGCAGCGCCGCATTGAACAGCGCCGCGATCGACGTGCCGAGCGCCAGCCCGCGGAACCCCATGACGCGTACCAGCACGATGTTGAGGCCCGCGTTGACGATGACGGTGGCGACGCTGACCTTGACCGGGGTACGGTTCTCGCCGATCGCGTAGAAGGTCGGCGACGCGATGCGCACGATCGAGTAGCCGAGAAGGCCCACCGCATAGAAGCGCAGCGCGGCCGCCGTTGCCAACGTCGCGTCCGGCGTGAACGCGCCGCGCTCGAAGATGACGCGAACGATTGGCGTCGCCAGCACCATCAGCCCGATGGTGGCTGGCACGTTGAGCAGCATCATCAGGGTCATGCTGTCGGCGATGGTGCTGCGCACCGCCGCGTGGTTGTGCTCCGCCGCATGCCGTGAGACGGCGGGCAGTGTCGCCGTGCCGATCGACACGCCGAACAGTCCGATCGGCAGGTACATCAGCCTGAACGCGTAGTTGAGGAACGACACGGCGCCGCTGCCTTCTCCGGTCGCGAGCACCGTGTTCACGAACACATTCACCTGCGTCGCCGCGAGGCCGAGCGTGCCGGGGCCCATCAGCGTCAGCACGCGGCGAAGACCCTGGTCGCGCCAGTCGAGAATCGGACGATACGAAAATCCCTGGCGGCGCAGCAGCGGCCACTGCAGCGCCAGTTGCGCCACCCCACCAACCAGCGTGCCAATCGCGATCGCCGCGATCGGCGGCAGGCCGAGGCTCGGCATGACCGGCACGAGCGTGAGCGCGCAGATGATCGTCGCGACGTTGAACATCGCGGGTGACAACGCGGGGATGAAGAACTGGTGCAGCGAGTTGAGCATCCCCATGAGCGCCGCCGCCAGCGCGACGAAGGTGAGGAACGGCAACATGATTCGCGTCAGCAGGATGGTCAGTTCGAGCTTGCCAGGCACGCTCGCGTAGTCGCCGGCGAACACGGTGACAATCGACGGCGCGAACACGATCCCGAGCACGACCAGCAGCCCGGTGATGACCAGCAGCGCGTTGATGATGTTGTTTCCGAGCTTCCACGCCGTCTCCTTGCCTGACGTGGTGAGGGTCCTGGTGAACGTCGGCACGAATGCGCTGCTCATCGCGCCTTCGGCAAACAGATCGCGCACCAGGTTCGGGATGCGGAACGCGACGTTGTAGGCATCCATCGCGTTGCCGGCGCCGAACAGCGCCGCCAGCACCTGTTCGCGGACGACGCCGAGGATGCGGCTCGCCATCGTGGCGCTGCCCGCGGACGCAGCGGAACGCGCGAGCGTCGAGGAAGAAGAGGGAGGGGAGCTAGGCGCCAAGCTTGCGGCGCACGGCGTCGCTGATGACGCGGCCGTCGGCGTTCTTGCCGGCAAGCTTCGGCATGATGGCCTTCATGACCTTGCCCATGTCCTTCGGCGAGCTCGCACCGGTTTCGGCAATCGCCGCGGCGACCGCCGCTTCCACGTCTTCCAGTGAAGCCGCGGGCGGCAGGTACGCCTCGAGGATCGTGATCTCCACGGTTTCCTTATCCGCGAGATCGGTGCGTCCAGCCTTGGAAAACTGATCCACCGAATCACGGCGCTGTTTCACCAGCGATGAGACGACCTGCAGCACCTCGGCATCGTCGAGATCGCGGCCCTTCTCCACGCCCTTGTTCATGACGGCGGCCTTGAGCATGCGCAGCGCCGACAGCCTGGCTGCGTCCTTGGCCTTCATGGCGGTCGTGATGTCGGCGTTGATCGTGTCGCTGAGTGGCATCAATGATCCTGGTCTGAATCGCCGTAGGTGATGTGCCAGCCGTCGGTCTCCTCGTAAAACCCCTTGGGGACCTGCACGGCGTTCACTTTGACGTTCACCTCGAGGGTGGACTTGACGTTGAAGTAACCGTTGCGGCGCAGTACGCGGCGGAACGCGCCGTTCATCACGTAGCAGCGCACCTTGTCGGAATCTTCGGCGCGCGCCGCGCGATCGACCCAGCGCAGCAGCGTCTTGAGTCCCGAGACATCCTCGGGATCGACGAGGAAGTCCACCAGCATCGTCACGCGTCCAAGCGGCTCGTGGCGATGGCGATACACGGCATACCCGTGCACCTCGCCATGCCGCTTCAGCGCGACCACCGCGTAGCGGACGTGCGGTGGCTCGATATAGCGCCAGTTCAAGTAGGGCGCGTCCCTGCGCACCGCGAGGTCAAACTTCGGCGCCAGCTTTTCCCACAGCGTGGTGAAGGACGAGTCGAAGCGTCGAATCGGCTCGCACTCGGCACGCAAGGGCCGTGAGCGCGAGACGATCTGCACGACGGGGAGCGTCAGCGCGGAGATGAGTCGATTGAGCGGCTGCGGCCAGTTCGGCAGACGCACGGCGCGCCGCGTCAGCGGCTTCACCAGGCATGGAAGGATGTGAGACGGCGGCCAATGCAGCCGGTCGAGCATCTGCCGCGATTGACCGGGGCCGCCGAGCGTGAGGACGGCGCCGCTGTGACGGTCCCACGTGCGCAGCAGCGCTTCATCGAGTCCCTGGCTGTCGCGCTCGGGTGCCACCATCGCGCCGGTGCCCCACGCGCCATCGACCTCGAGTGCCTTGAGTGACACGCGGACGGGAAGTGTGGGGTAGTGGCCGACGACGGTCGGTCCCTCGCGGGCGACCCAGATGCCCGGCTGTCCGCCAGGGTTGTACGGGTTGCGGCGATGCTGCCAATCCCAGCGAAGACGATTCGCTTCGGCCGCATCAGGACCGTTGGTGCGGCGATAGAGCGTATCGACCCCCCGGCGGTCGTCGGGCCTGAAGCGATCGATCTCTGACATGAAGAGTGCGGAGCGGCTCAGCGGGTGGTGCCAGCCGCTGTAGACATTCTACTAGGGCTGCTCGCGCTGATTCGGATTCGCCGGCTGCGCGGGCGCGATGACGCCGGGGCGCGCCGAGGAGCCCGCCGGAATACCGAACGGATTGCCAGCCGTGGGCGCCGTGCCGCCAATGATGACAGGCTCGGTGGCGCTGTCGGGATCGGAGACCGGTACCGGCACGACGTTGCCGCTGCCAGGCAGCGGCTGCGGCGGCCTCACCACACGTGGCTGCGGACCAAGGTCGGCCTGCTGGTCATCGTCGTTCCCGTCGCCGGGAATCTCGGGATTCACGAGCACCTGGGGACGCGGCAGAAGCGGACGCGGTCCGCCGCCAGGCGGCCCCGCTGCGACCGGCGCCGGGTTACGAGGCGCCGCGCTGGTTGGAAGAATCAGGATGCGGTCAAACGTCGACGCGCCAACCGAGCCGAGGCGCCGCGGAGCCAGCATGTATGCGGCAACGCTTCGGAGCAGCGTGTCGAGCGCCTGGCGCTCGGGCACGGCCACGAGCTCCAGCGTCACCGGTGCTCCGGCTACGCGATCGCCGTTGACGATCGTCGATCCACCCAGCCGCGCCCATTCGGCCAGAATCGAGCGAAGCGGCGCGTTCTGCGCATTCAACGAGACCCGGCCGTCTTTGAACTCGAGCTTGATCGACTGCTGTGCGCTGGCCGGAGCGGCGCAGGCGGCAGACAGCAGGACGACGGCGGCAATTGCCCGGAAACTCATCTAAACCATTGTACAGGAGGTACCTAATGCCCCCTACTGCTCGCGGAAATGCTGGACCACCCGCTGGATAATCTCGTCCAGGCCCACTTTGGGCTCGTATCCGATGAGTTTCGCCAGTTTTCCGATATCGGGCACGCGGCGCGGCATATCCTCGAACCCCTCCTCGTACGCCTGATCGTAGGGGATGTATTGGATCTGGGAGTCGCTGCCGGTGGCCGCCTTGACCCGATCCGCCAGTTCGCGAATCGACACCTCATCCGGATTGCCGATGTTGAAGACGCCGCCAATCGCCTTTGGCTCCGCCGCCAGCGCGACCAGGGCATCGACGACGTCTCCGACGTAGGTGAAGCTCCGGGACTGGGTGCCGTCGCCGAACACGGTGATCGGATGACCAGCGAGGGCCTGCCGGACGAAGGTCGGCAGCACCATTCCGTATTGCCCCGTCTGCCGAGGGCCGACGGTGTTGAACAGGCGGACGATGACGACGGGCAGCTTCCGCTCCTTCCAGTAGGCGAGGGCGAGAAACTCGTCGATCATCTTGCTGCACGCATACGCCCAGCGGTGCTTGGCGGTCGCGCCGAGCACCAGGTCGGCGTCCTCGCGAAACGGCACGTCGGTGCTCTTGCCGTATACCTCGGACGTCGACGCGATGAAGACCAGCTTTTTCTTCTTGTTCGCGTGCTTGAGGACGACCTCGGTGCCGTGCACGTTTGTCTCGATCGTATGAACCGGCTGCTCGACGATCAGCTTGACGCCGACCGCGGCGGCCAGGTGAAAGACGACGTCGCTGCGGTCGATCATCTCAGCCAGCAACTGTTCATTGGTGACCGTGTCGATGACGTACGAAAAGCCAGGCTGGCTCTTGAGATGGGTAATGTTGTCGATCGATCCGGTCGAGAGATCGTCGAGTACGAGGACTTCATGGCCGAGGGAGAGCAGGCGGTCTGCCAGATGCGATCCGATGAACCCCGATCCTCCTGTAATGAGCGCTTTCACGCGGGCACGCGGCCTTTCTGAAATGCGCGCGCCGCGTCCGCGACGCGCGTGATGTCGGATTCATCGAGCCGCGGATAGAGCGGCAGCGAGAGTACTTCGGCGGCAGCACGTGCGGCATACGGGCAATCGGCGGGCGCGAACGCCGAAAACGCCGGTTGCTGCGGTAACGCCACCGGGTAGTGAATCAACGTCTCGACGCCCAGGGTGCGCAAGTGCGCCTGGAAGGCGTCTCGCTCGGGCGACCGTACCGGGAAGAGGTGGTAGACGTGCCCGGCATCCAGCTCCGGCACGGGTGTGACGGATGCCGGGAGCTGCCGCCGATACGCGGCGGCCAGTGAGCGGCGGCGGGCGGTCGCGGCCGCGAGTCGCGGAAGCTTCGCCCGCAGGATAGCCGCCTGGATTTCGTCGAGCCGGCTGTTGATGCCCGCGACGACGTGATGATAACGGTCCGACTGTCCTCCGTTTCGCAACCGGCGGATGCGATCGGCGATCGACGCGTCGTTGGTGATGACCGCGCCTCCATCTCCGAGTGCGCCAAGATTCTTGGTCGGGTAGAAGCTGAATGCGCCACCTGCTCCGGTGGTGCCGACCGGCACGCCAGCCGCGGTGCCAAGGTGCGCCTGGCAGCAGTCCTCGATGAGGAGGAGCGAGTGGCGCTGCGCGACGCGTTGCAGCGCCGTCATGTCAGCGGATTGCCCGTAGAGGTGAACCGGAACGATGGCCCGCGTCTTCGACGTGACCGCCGCCGCGCACGCGGATGCGTCGAGCGTGATGCGCTCGGCCTCCACATCCGCGAAGACGGGGCGCGCCCCTGCGGCAATCACCGCGAGGCCGGTGTACGCTGCCGTCATCGCGGGCACGATCACTTCGTCACCGGCGCCGATGCCCGCGGCGCGCAGCAGGAGGGTGATCGCGTCGGTGCCGGTGGCGACGCCGACCGCATGCCGGGCGCCGCTTGCGGCGGCAAACTCCGCCTCGAACGCCTCGACCTCGGGTCCGAGCACAAACCACCCGCGCGCGATCACGCGGTCGATGGCGGTACGCACGTCCGCGGCATCCTCGCCGGGACGCAGATCGACAAATGGAAGGGGCGGGAGGTTCACAGCGCGCCGACCGTCGACTCGGTCGTCGGCACGTAGCGCTCCATGTTCGCGCGGTAGAAGGTCAACGTTCGAGCGAGGCCTTCGCGCAGCGGCATGACCGGCTGCCAGCCCAGCGTCTGGCGAATCAGCGACGAGTCGGCGTAGAAGTCGCCGATGTCGATCGCCTTCTTCTCGGGTGGCCACTCGACGTAGCGCGAGCGTCCCGTGCCCGCGGTGGAGATGAGGAGATCGACGAGGTCCCGATGCGATATCGGGTCGCCGCCGCCGACGTTGAATACGTGGCCGTTGGACGCTTCACTCGCGCCCGCGCGTAGAAATGCATCCGCCGCGTCGTCTACATAAACGAAATCACGCAACTGCTTGCCGTCACCGTAGATCTGGATCTCGCGATCTTCGAGCGCGAGGCGGATGAACCACGCGATGAACCCCTGCCGGTTGTGCTTGAGCAGTTGCCGCGGGCCGTAGACGTTCGTCAGCCGCAGCGAGCACGCCCGTACGCCGAACACGTTGTTGTAAACCAGGTGGTAGTACTCACCGGCCGCCTTGTTGATGCCGTTGACGTCGGTTGGCTTGACGAGGTGGGTTTCGGTGACGGGCAGGCTATCGGGCCGGCCGTAGACCTGGCGCGTGCCCGCGAAGACCACCTTCACCGCCGGGTTGTAGCGCCGGCACGCTTCGAGAATCGAAAGCTGGCTTCTGCAGTTGATCTCGAGGTCGGTGTACGGGTCCTGCATGCTGTCGATGTGACTGACCTGGCCTGCGAGGTTGAAGATCACGTCGTGGTCGCGCACGAGGTAGTTCATCGTGCTCTGTTGACGCACGTCGGCGACGTTCACGCGAACGCGATCTTCGATGCCGTCGATGTTGAAGAGGTTGCCGCCGTACTCGGGGATGAGCGAGTCGACGACGAGCACGCGCGCGTCGAGCTCGACGAGCTGGTGCGCCACTGTGCTGCCGATGAACCCGAGACCGCCGGTGATCATCACGCGCCGGCCGCGATAGAACTCGCGGTAATCCCCTTGGTGACGCCCGGGGCTGGCCGCGTTCATCGTTTGATGGAATCCGGAGGCGCCACGCCGATCGTGGGATTGCGGAACAGCACGGCCGTGTTCTGGCGGCCGCGGCCCAGGACGACGAGCTGGATCCAGAGCTTCAACACGTCCACGCCGGTCCAGAAGACGCGGCGGAAGTTGAAGAACTGCGACTGCCCGTGCGTCCGGTGATAGTGATGCACCGGCACTTCGAGCACGCGGAACCCGGCATCCTGGATCTTCCGCATCATCTCGAGGCAGATGACGCCGGTGTCGCGTTCAAGCTTCACGCGATCGAAAATCTCGCGGCGCATCAGCCGGAAATCACAGTCGACGTCCTTGACGCTCAGCCGAAAGAGAAATTTCACCGTGTGATGATAGACGCGGCCGATGACGATGCGATGCCATGGATCCGAGCGCGCGATCTTCCAGCCCGTCACCATGTCGGCGTCAGGCGTCAGCGTGTTCCACAGCAGGTCGAGCTCGGCGGGATCGTACTGGGCGTCACCGTCGGTGTAGGCGATCAGATCCTTGGTCGCCGACGCGAAGCCGGTGCGCAATGCGCCGCCGTAGCCGCGGTTGCGCGGATGGTGGATCACGCGCACCTGCGGATAGGTTCGCGCGAGCTCGTCGGCGATCTCCGGAGTCGCGTCCGTGCTGCCGTCGTTGACGACGATCACCTCGAAGTCGGGCGTCAGCCGGCTCGCGACCTGCACCGCGCGGATCACGAGACTGGCGATGGTCCCCCCGTCGTTGTAGGCGGGAAAGAACATGCTCAAGCTGGCCGTCCTGGTCTTCGGCGGGGACTGCATGAGAGGCGTCAAATCGTAGCCCGGAAAGGCTTTCGCGACAAGGAACGCCACGCCAGCCGCCACGGCACGATCGCCGACTCGAAGACGACTCGCCACGACAGTTTCGAGGCCCCCTGGCGCCGTTCGACGAAGGTGATTGGGATCTCACCGACACGGCCGCCGCTGGCCGCCGCTTCCCATATGAGCTCGACGAGGAAGGCGTAACCGTTGGAGGCGATCCGATCGAGCGGCAGACGCTCGATCGCGTCCCGCCGCCAGCATCGGAAGCCGCTGGTCGAGTCGCGCGTCGTCAGGCCGGTGATGGTCCGGATGTATCCATTCGCGAACGCGCTCAGCATTCGCCGCCGCGCGGGCCAATTTTCAATGCGGCCGCCCGGCACGTACCGCGACCCGATGACGACGTCCGCATCAGCGGTGGCGGCCAGCAGCCGGGCGATGTCGAAGGGGTCGTGCGACAGGTCGGCGTCCATCTGGCAGATGTGCGTGGCGTCGCCGGCCAGCGCCTGGCGCATCCCGTCGATGTAGGCGAGGCCGAGTCCGCGCGGGCCTGTACGGTGGAGCACGCTGACGCGGCCGTCAGCGGTTGCCGCGAGTGCGTCGGCGACCGCGCCCGTTCCGTCGGGTGACCCGTCATCGACGACGAGCACGCGCACGTCGGGGATCGTCATCAGCCGCGAGACCACGATCGGGATGTTGTCCCGCTCGTTGTAGGTGGGGACGATGACGACCGGGCGCATGCCGCTAGTGATTGGCAGGCCCCTCGAAACGAAGGGACGAGATCTGTTCCGACACCAGCCCAACCAGGAACACGATGACCGCAAACATGATCAGAATCACTGCGCCGTTGGCGATCCTGCCGCTCTCGGTGACCGTCCACAGGCCGTAGAGGACGCCCGCGAGCAACGACACGACGCTGGCCGGGACGAAGATCCGCAGCGGGCTGAAGATGGTGATGATCTTCAGGAGAATCAGGAAGAACTTCGCGCCGTCGCGCGCGAAGCGGATGTGCGAGTTGCCGACGCGCTGCCGGGCCTCGATCGGCTCGAAGGTCACGTTGTAGCCGGCGCGAATGAACGCGAGCGTGGTGGTGGTTGGCGCCGAAAAGCCGTTGGGCAGCAGGTGAATGAACTCGCGGAGGTAGGCGGTGCGCGCGCCGCGGAAGCCGGAGGTGAGGTCGGGAATGGGCCGGCCCGTGAGATAGCCCGCGAGCTTGTTGAGTAGCGCGTTCCCGGCGCGCCTGCCGGCGGTCGCCTGCGTTGCCGCGGCGCGCGCGCCAACCACGAGATCGAATTCTCCGAGGCGCGCCACCAGGCGCAGCGCGTCCTCAGGCGGGTGCTGGCCATCGGCATCCACGATCAGGATGAAGTCGCCGGTGGCGTTGCGGATGCCGGTCTTGACCGCGGCGCCATTGCCCTTGTTGTACGGATGCCGCACGACCGTGGCACCGGCGTCGCGCGCGCGGTGTCCCGTCGCGTCGGCGGAGCCGTCGTCAATGACGAGGATCTCGCGCCAGGGCGCGGCCGCGCGCAGACGCGTGACCACCTCGCCGATCGTGGCGGCTTCGTTCATGGCGGGGATGACGATCGAGATCGAGGCTGGTTCCGCCACGTCAGCCTCCGGCCGTGACGGGAGCACCGCGGTCCGCGGCACCGACAATGCGCTCGACCACCCCGTCCCAGGTGATGGTTCGTGCCCGTTGGTAGCCCGCCTCGCCGAGTCGCGCGGCGAGCCGCGGGTCGGCGGCGAGCCGATTGATCGCCGTCGCCAGCGCCTCGGCCGAAGGTTCGGTGACCAGGCCATTCACCTCGTCCGCGACGAATTCGAGCGGGCCGCCGGCGTCCAACGTCGTCACCACTGGCTTACGCGACAGGAACGCTTCGAGCGTGACGTAGCCGTAGTCCTCGTGGAAGGGCGTGAACAGCATGCCGCGCGAACCCGCATAGAGGTCGATCAATTCCTCGTCCGAGACCCTGCCAAGCAGTGAGACGCGGTTGCCCATGCCCAGCCGCTCGATCAGCGTGGCGATTTCGGTGCGTGCGGTACCGTCGCCAGCGACGAGCAGCCGCATCGGCGCGGGCACGTGGCGGAACGCCTCGATCGCGAGGTCGACTCGCTTGACCCGTTCCAGGCGCGTCACCGTGAGCATGTACTGGCCGTATTGACCCCCCTTGAGGCGCTGGGCGAGTTTGGGCGGATGGTACAGCGGTTCGGCGATCAGGCCGTTGTATTTCTCGACGCGCTCCGACACCGTGCGGGCGATGCTGAAGAGGCCCGCGCATTCGCGCAGCATGGCGGTGTCGAGCTCGATCAGGTTCTTGCGAAGGCCGATGTCCTGCTCGGTGTGATCGAAGTTGCTGAAGCGTGTGCCGCACAGCTCGTAGGCCGCGCGATGCTGGTGCACCAGCCACGCGACTTTCACGGGATGCCTGACGAAGTAGGTCGGAAACTTGGTGGGGATGACGAGATCGATTTGCCGGCCTACCGAGTGGCTGAGATCGAGCAGCCGCCACACGGCGGTGTGCGCCATCAGCTCGTCGCGACGGTCGTCGCGAAAGGGAATCGACACCGTTTCGGTCTCGTAGCCGCGAGTACGCAGCGCGGTCACGAGCTCGCGCACGAGGATCTCGGCACCGCCGTGCACGAACGGCGTCTGGCTTTCGAGGACCAGGACTCTACGTACTGTCACGCGCTAGGTAGCATGCCGGAAGTTGATGATATCGCCGTCCTGGACGATGTATTCCTTCCCTTCGAGGCGGACTTCGCCGTGGTCGCGGCAGGCGGCCAGGGACCCGCGGCTGGTCAGCGGCTCGTAGCCGACGACTTCGGCGCGGATGAAGCCGCGCTGGATGTCGCTGTGTATTTCGCCGGCTGCGAGCTGCGCCTGGGTCTCGCGCGCGATCGACCACGCGCGGCACTCGTCTTCACCGACGGTGAAGAACGACATGTAGCCGAGCAGCTCGTAGGTCGTGCGGATGACGCGATCGAGTCCTGATTCGGTGAGGCCGAGGTCCGCGAGAAACGCCGCCGCATCGTCGCCCTCGAGCTGAGAAATCTCCAGCTCGATCCTGGCGCAGAGCGCGACGGCCCGGGTCGCCGCATGCGCGAGAAATCCGGTCAGGCCGGTCTGTGCGGCCGCGCGATCGATGCTGGATCCCGCCTCCGCGAGGTCGTCTTCGTCCAGATTGATGACCAGCAGGAGCGGCTTTGCCGAGAGAAACTGGAAGCCGCGGAGCAGCTTGCGGTCGTCACCGGTCAGCTCCAGCGTCCGCAGCGGCTTGCCTTCTTCGAGCGCTGTCTTGCAGCGTTGCACCAGGTCGCGCTCGCGTTCGAGCTCCGACGAACGTCCCTTCTTCAGGTCCTTTTCGATCCGCTCCAGGCGGCGTTCGGCGACGCCGAGGTCCGCGAGGATCAGCTCGTCTTCCATTGCCTGTGCGTCGCGCGCGGGATCGATCGAGCCCGATGGATGGGCGACCGCCGGGTCGCGAAAGGCGCGCACGACGTGCACCAGCGCGTCGGCGTTCTTGTAGCCCGCCACATCGACGAGCGCCTGCGCACCGGTCCGCGCTTGCGCGATCAGATCGGTGAACTCGATCGTCGCTGGCGTCCGCTTTTTCGGGTTGTACATCTTCGTGAGCACGTCGAGCCGCGGGTCGGGCACTCTGGAAATGCCGATGTTGACGTCGCCTTTCCCCCGCGGCGCATCCTTCGCGCTGGTCATGAGCTGGAAAAGGGTCGTCTTGCCGCTTGAAGGAAAGCCGATCAGAGCCGCACGAAGCATGGAACGTGGAGCGTACCACGCCCAAAGTTGAGTCCCTCCTTCGATGGGGTCTGACCCCAATACGGCTTGTGTTGGGGTCAGACCCCCACCACAATATATCGAAATTTGGGCGAAAGTTTGGCGTAACTTACAGTCCCCCAGAGGGTTAGGTTGACAAGACCACTGCTGGGGCTTAATATCCGGGTGGATTTTTGTGGTCCAAAGTGGAGAAAAAGGGTCTCAGGGGCAGCTCCCCGGCTCGGATCGACGACAAGGGCCGGCTCAAGGTGCCAACCATGTTTCGGGGGGTCATTCACGACCAGCAGGGGCCGGACGTCTTCGTCACGAGCCTGACGGGCGAGTGTGTCCGCATTTATCCGATGCAGGTCTGGCTCGAGATCGAAGAGAAGCTCTCGAAGATCCCCGGCAATCATCCCTCGCGACTCAAGTTTCTGGACCGCGTGAATTACTACGGACAGACCGGCGAGCTCGACGGCCAGGGCCGCGTCGTCATTCCCGCGCACCTGCGCGAGAACGCATCGATCGTCGGGGACGTGCGCGTGTTCGGGCGCATCGACTATCTCGAGGTCTGGAACGAGGAGCGGTTCCTGCAAAAGCTCCAGCGCGAGCCGTGGATGGACGACGACGGCTTGAAGCTGTCGGATCACGGCATTTAGTGAGACCAGATGCACGAACCCGTCATGGTCGCCGAGGTGCTCGAACACCTCGCGCCGTCGAGAGGCGGGGTGTTCGTCGACTGCACGCTGGGGTCGGGCGGTCATTCGCGGGCGCTGCTCGAGGCCGGCGCCTCGAAGCTGATTGGCGTCGATCGTGACCCCGCGGCGCTGGAGCTGGCGCGCGCCGCGCTGAGCGAGTTCGGCGATCGCGTGGAGCTGGTCCACAGCGATTACCGCCGGATCGATGAGTTGCTCGACGCGCGCGGCATCACCAGCGTGGGCGGTGTCCTGGCGGATCTCGGCGTGTCGTCGATGCAGCTCGACGCGCCAGGGCGCGGATTCAGCTTCCGCCGCGACGAGCCGCTCGACATGCGGATGGACACGACGACGGGGCCGACGGCGGCGGAGGCCATTCGCGACGCCGACGAACGAACGCTGGCGGACGTGATCTACGAGTTCGGCGAAGAACGGCACGCGCGGCGTATCGCACGGTCGCTCGTGGAGCACAAGCAGCGGGCGCCGATTGAAACGACCGGGCAGTTCGCCGACATCGTGCGGCGGGCGATCCCGCGCAAGGGCTACATGCGGATCGATCCGGCGACGCGGACGTTCCAGGCGATCCGCATCTGGGTGAACCGGGAGCTGGAAGGCCTCGACGCGTTTCTGCTGCGCGCGGCGACGCGGCTCTCGCCGGGCGGACGGCTGGCGGTGATCACGTTCCACTCGCTGGAGGACCGGATCGTCAAGCACACGCTGAGGTCGCTGCAAGCGGCCGGGGAAATCGGGCTCACGGTGCGCACCAAGCGTCCCATGGTGCCCACCGAAGTCGAGATCGAGCGCAACCCGAGAGCACGCAGCGCCAAGCTGCGCGCCGCGGAACGGAACGGGTAGACATCATGACGGCGGACACATTCGAGTACGCGATCAAGAAGGACATTCGGAACAACCCGATCGTCCGCGAGGTGGACCGCGATCGGCACCGCGAGATGTGGCGCTCGCTTGGCGTCGGCGTGTTTCTGGTGGGCGTGCTGCTGTTTTCGGCGTGGCAGCATTTCGAGCTGCTGCGCCACGGCTACCGGATCGAGCAGACGCAGAAAGAACGCGCGTCGGAAGTCGAAGTCAACCGTCACCTCAGGCTCGAGATCGAGACGCTTCGTTCGCCCGCCCGCATTGAGCGGCTCGCGACCGAACGGCTCCAGATGATCTCGCCGGGCCCCGGCGACGCGTCGGTGATTGAGAGGGTGCTGCCCACTCCGCCACCACCGCGGTCGGTCGTCGCGCGGCGATAGTCGGAAAGGACGGGGGATTCGGTGGCAGACACATCAGCCAACGCCTGGCGCACGACGCTGAAGCGCCGGCTCGTTGTGGCCGCCGCGGTCTTCTTCGCGTGGTCGACTGCGATCGAAGCGCGGCTCGTCTACCTCCAGGTGTTCCAGCACGAGGAGCTCCTGAGCCGCGCCGAGCGCCAGCAGATGCGCACGGTTGCCGCGCCCGCCAAGCGCGGAGAGATCCTCGATCGCGCCGGCCGCGTGCTCGCCTACAGCGTCGACGCTGAATCCATCTACGCCGTCCCGACCGAAATCGACGATCCGGGCAAGGCCGCCAACGCCCTGTGCGAGGCCCTGGACGACTGCGCACCGAAGGAGCGGCAGCTGCTCAGCGAGCGCATTCGCAAGGGGCGCTCGTTCGTGTACGTGCGGCGCCAGGCCTCACCCGATCAGGCGCGCCGCGTCGCGGAGCTGCAGCTCGAAGGCGTCGGGTTCATGAAGGAGAACCGGCGCTTCTATCCGAACAAGGACCTCGCCGCGCATCTCCTCGGATACGTCGGTCTCGACAACACCGGTCTCAGTGGGATCGAAGCCACCTACGACAGCCTGATCAAGGGGCACGCCGGCACGGTGCTGATTCAGACCGACGCGCGCCGTCATGCGTTCAGCAGAACGGAAAAGCTGCCGACCGCCGGTGCGACCCTCGAGCTGACCATCGATCAGTATCTGCAGCACATCGTCGAACGCGAGCTGCGCGCGGGCGTTGAATGGGCCGGTGCGGCAGGTGGATCGGCTGTCGTGATGGATCCCGCCAGCGGCGAAATCCTGGCGCTGGCGAACTACCCGACGTTCAATCCCAACTCGTACCGCCAGTTCGACAACAACGACCGTCGGAATCGAGCCATTCAGGACCTGTATGAGCCGGGATCGACGTTCAAGATCGTCACCGCCGGCGCAGCGCTCGAAGAAAAGGTCCTCGCCCCGGACGCCCTGATCGAAACGAGTCCCGGGCGCATTCGATTCGGCTCGCGGGTGGTCGACGAGGACAAGGGACACAACTACGGACTGCTGACCTTTACCGGCGTCATCGTCAAGTCGAGCAACGTCGGCGCGATCAAGATCGGCCTGAGAGTTGGCCCGCAGCGCCTCGGCGATTACGTCAAGCGCTTCGGTTTCGGGCGGGCGTCGTCACCCGACTTTCCGGGCGAGAGCCCGGGCATCGTCTGGGCATCCTCAAAGCTGACCGATAGCGCCGTGGCATCGGTGTCGATGGGCTACCAGGTGGGCGTGACTCCGCTGCAGATGGCCGCCGCGATGAGTACCGTTGCCAACGGCGGCGAGCTGCTGCAGCCGCGAGTCGTACGTGCGGTGGTGCGGGATGGAAAGCGGATGCTCGTGCCAAGGAAGGTCGTCGGCAGGGCCGTCAGTACGTCGACCGCCGCCGAGCTCACGGCGATCATGGAACAGGTCGTTGAAGACGGCACGGGCAAGGCGGCCCGGATCGCTGGCTACACCGTGGCGGGCAAGACCGGCACCGCGCAGAAGGTGGTCAACCGCCGCTACTCGAACTCCGAGTACAACGTGTCGTTCGTTGGCTTCGTGCCATCTCGCAAGCCCCAGTACACGATCGTCGTGGTCGTCGATTCCCCTCACAAGGTCCCGCCGTACGGCGGCACGGTGTCCGCGCCGATCTTCCAGCGGATCGCCGACGCTGCGCTGCGACAGGCAGGGACCGCTCCCACGATCAACGCTCCGCCACCGCTCCTGGTCGCCCGGCGCGATGACGTCAACGAGCAGCCGACCACCGGAGCGGCGGACGTGCCCGCGATCGTGACGCTGGCGGGCTCCTCGCAGGGATCGACCTCGCTCTTTCCTGATCTTCGCGGGCTCGGCGCTCGTGATGCGCTGCGCTCGTTGACACGGCTCGGACTGACGGCGCGCATTCATGGCGACGGCGTGGTCGTCCAGCAGACCCCGGCGCCTGGCGGTGTGATCGACCGCGGATCGCAGGCCACGCTGTGGCTGAAGCGACAGACGCCAGAGCGTGGAGTGAACGAACCGGAACCATGACGGTGCACGAGCTGCTGGGGGCGTGGGTGCGCGCATTGCCACCGGGCTTACCACCCGACGGGCGACCCGATGTGCCCGCCCACACCGCCGCGCTCGATGTTCCGTGCTCGCGAGTCACACACGATTCGCGGCAGGCATCTCCGGGATCCGTCTTTGTCGCACTGCGAGGGTTCAAAGACGACGGCGCCGACTTCGCGCCCCAGGCGATCGCCGGCGGTGCGGCCGTGGTCGTCGCGGAGCGGGCGCCGGGTGCCCCGTCGAGCGTGCCGTGGATCCTCGTCAGCGACGCGCGGCTCGCACTGGCGCAGCTGGCCGCCGAGTTGTTCGGGCACCCGAGTCGCGAGATGCAGGTCGTTGGCATCACTGGCACGAACGGCAAGACGACGACCGGCTACCTCGTGAGCGCGATCTTCGAGGCGGCAGGGATCACGTCCGGGCTGATGGGCACGGTCACCTATCGCGTCGGCGCGCGCGAGTTCGCGGCGACGCGAACCACGCCGGAGGCGCCCGAGGTGCAGGGGTTGATGCGGCAGATGGTCACAGCCGGGTGCGGCGCGTGCGTGATGGAAGTGTCGTCGCACGCGCTTGCCTTGCGCCGGGTCGACGGCATCACGTTCGCGGCGGGCATCTTCACGAACCTGACGCGAGACCATCTCGATTTCCACGCCGACATGGAGGACTACTTCACCGCGAAAAGGCGGCTGTTCGAAATGCTCCCCGAGGGCGCGCCGTCAGTCGTCAACGTGGACGATCCTCGCGGCGTCACGCTCGCGGAAACGGTTGCGCGGCCGGTGACCTACGCGATCAACCGCGCGGCAGACGTGACGCCCGGTCCGCTGTCGTTCTCGCTCGAAGGGCTGGAGTTCGACGTGCGCACGCCGCAAGGCACCGTCCACGCGACGTCCAAGCTGGTCGGCCGGCCGAACGTCTACAACATCCTCGCGGCGGTCGGGGCGACCGCCACGCTCGGCATTCCGCTGGGGGCGATCGAGGCCGGTTTGAAAAGGCTGCCCGGCGTACCGGGCCGCTTCGAGGTGACCTCGTCGTCCGCGGACGACATCACCGTGGTGGTGGATTACGCGCACACCGACGACGCGCTGCGCAACCTGCTCGAGACCGCCCGGCCGCTTGCCCCGCGACGGCTGATCACGGTGTTCGGCGCCGGCGGCGATCGCGATCGCACCAAGAGGCCGTTGATGGGAATGGTCGCCGCGAGGCTGAGCGACGTGGTGGTCGTCACGTCCGACAACCCGCGAAGCGAGGATCCCGGCCGGATCATCGACGAGGTCAAGCGAGGCGCAGAGCCGGAGACGAGGCAGCGCGGCGCCGAGGTGCTGACGATCATCGATCGCCGCGAGGCGATCGCCCGCGCCGTCGAGAGCGCCGCATCGGGCGACGTCGTCCTGATCGCCGGCAAGGGCCACGAGAAGTACCAGGAGATCAACGGACGTGTGCTGCCGTTCGACGATGTCGCGGTGGCGTGTGAGGCGCTGGAGGCGCGGCGGGTGAAGTCGCGAGTTGGGTGAGCGAACTGCGCCTCACGGTGAAGTGGATCGCCGACGCGGTCGGCGGCCGGATGGTGTCGGGTGAGCCCGATCAGGTGGTAGGTCACGTCACCACGGATTCGCGCGCACTCCGGCCCGGCGATCTTTTCGTGGCGCTGCGCGGAGCGCGGTTCGACGGGCATGAGTTCGTTGGCGACGTGCTGAGCCGGGGCGCCGCGGGCGCGATCGTGGAGGCGCTGGCGGACCGTAAAGGTCCGCCCCGCATCGCGCAAGCTGCCGCGGTCATAGAGGTTGGCGATACGACCAAGGCGCTGCAGGACCTGGCGCACGCCGTACGGAAGGCGTCGGGAACGCGTGTCGTCGCGATCACCGGCAGCGCGGGTAAGACGACGACGAAGGAAACGATCGCGGAATTTCTGTCGGCGCGGTTTCGCGTCGTGAAGAACAAGGGGAATCTGAACAATCACATCGGGTTGCCGCTGTCGCTGATGCAGCTTCGCGAACAGCCAGACGTTGCCGTCATGGAACTTGGGATGAATCACGCCGGGGAGATCAGTACGCTCGTCGCCATCGCCGAGCCGGAGGTGCGCGTCTGGACGAACGTCGGCGACGCGCACATCGGATTCTTCGATTCGACCGACGCGATTGCTGATGCGAAGGCGGAGATTCTCGAGAGCGCCGGTCCATCCCACGTGCTGGTCTGCAACGCCGACGACCCGCGTGTGATGACACGATCTGCCGGCTTCGCCGGACGCACGCTGACGTTCGGCATGTCCGAGGGCGCAACGGTTCGCGCGACGGCCGTCGAAGACCTGGGGCTCGACGGGATGCGCGCGCACGTGACGACATCGGCGGGCGAGATCGACCTGCACACCCCGCTCCTCGGACGCGGCAACCTCGCCAACGTACTGGCGGCGACCGCCGTGGCCGTTGACTTCGGTGTCGGCCTTGCCGAGATCGCCGCGGCGGCGTCGCGGCTGACGCCATCGGATCGCCGCGGCGCTGTGCGGCGGTTGCGCGACCGGATCACGCTGATCGACGACTCCTACAACTCGAGCCCGAGCGCGCTGAAGCGCGCGCTCGAGGTGCTCGCGCACGAGACGCGCGCGGCGCGAAAAGTGGCGGTCCTCGGCGAGATGCTCGAGCTCGGGGAGCACTCGACGGACCTGCACCGCCAGTCGGGACGCGCCGCCGCCGCCGCGGGTGTTGACCTGCTGTTTGCGATCGGTGGCCTGCCGGCGCGTGCGCTGGCGGATGCCGCCGTCACGGCGGGAATGCCGCCGACCGCCGTCAATTATTTCGAGAGCAGCGACGCGGCGGCCGCTGCGGCCGCGGCATCAATCAAGCCGGGCGACGTCGTTCTCGTCAAAGGCTCTCGCGGCACGCGCACCGACGTGGTGGCCGACCGCATCGCGGCGGAACACGCCTGATGCTGTATTACCTGCTGCCGCCACTCTCGCCGATGTTTGGCGTGCTCAACGTCACGCGCTACATCACGTTCCGCACGGCGGCGGCCAGCCTCACCGCGCTGCTCATCAGCCTCGTCTTCGGCCCCTGGCTGATTCGCAAGCTCCGCGATTTTCAGATCGGACAGATCATCCGGCAGGAGGGGCCGCAGTCGCACCGCGCCAAGGCCGGGACGCCGACGATGGGCGGGCTGTTGATCCTGACGGCGGCGGTCGTGCCGACGCTGCTCTGGGCCGATCTCGCCAACCCCTACATCTGGATTGCCGTGCTGGCGACGCTTGGATTCGGCGCCGTTGGTTTTGCCGACGACTACCTCAAGATCGTCCGCCGCTCGCATCACGGATTGATCCCCCGCTACAAGATGGGGCTGCAGATCATCGTCGCGCTCGGCGTGGGTATCGCGCTGCTCGTGCTGGCGGAACAGAACCCGCCGCTCTACAACACGCGGCTGATCTTTCCGTTTTTCAAGAATCTCATCCCCGACCTGGGATGGGGGTACGTGCCATTTGCGGCCTTCGTGCTGGTCGCCTGGACCAACGCGGTCAACCTGACGGATGGCCTCGACGGCCTGGCGATCAGCACGTTCGCCGTTGCCGCCGCCGCGCTCACGGCGCTGTCGTATGTCACGGGGCACGCGGTACTCGCGGACTACCTGCTGCTGGTGCGCTTCCCCCCGGCTGGGGAGCTGACGATCTTCTGCGGCGCACTCGTCGGCGCGAGCCTGGGGTTCCTCTGGTACAACTCGTACCCCGCCGAAATTTTCATGGGTGACGTCGGATCGCTCGCGCTTGGCGGCGCGCTCGGTACGGTCGGCATCCTGATCAAGCAGGAGCTGCTGCTGCCGATCGTCGGCGGCATCTTCGTTCTCGAAGCCGCCTCCGTCGTCATTCAGGTGGGCTCGTTCAAGCTGACCGGCAAGCGCGTGTTCAAGATGTCGCCCATTCACCATCACTTCGAGCTCATTGGCTGGAGCGAGCCAAAGATCATCTCCAGGTTCCTGATCCTGGCGGTGATCTTCGCGCTCTTCAGCCTGACCTCGTTGAAGCTGCGGTGATGACATGGGCATTTTGTCGGTCGCTGGACGGCGGGTGGTGGTGGTCGGTGCGGCTCGAAGCGGTATCGCGGCGGCGGAATTGCTCGCACGGCGAGGCGCACGCGTGACGCTCAGCGAAACGCGCGACTCGTTCGAGGGGATGGATCGCCTGCGCGCCGCCGGTGTGGTGCTCGAGCTCGGAGGACATCAGGCTCAGACATTCGAATCAGCGAACCTCGTGGTCGTGAGCCCGGGCGTGCCGCTCGATCAGCCGGCCCTCGACGCGGCGAGCGCACAAAACGTCGAAATCATCGGCGAGCTCGAGCTTGCGTCGCGATGGATCACAGGACGCGTCATCGCCATCACCGGCACAAAGGGCAAGTCGACGACGACGACGCTGGTGGGACGGATGCTGACGGCGGCGGGGAAGCACGTGCTGGTAGGCGGAAACATCGGCGTGCCGCTCAGTGCCCAGGTCGATCAGTCGACGCCCGACACGTTGCACGTGGTCGAGACGAGTAGCTTCCAGCTCGAGACGACGACCACGTTTCATCCGTGGATCGCTGTCTGGCTGAACCTCGCGGATGACCATCTCGATCGGCATCCCACGTTCGAGGCCTACGCGTCCGCCAAGGCGCGCATCTTCGAGCGCCAGACCGGAGGCGACTGGCTGGTTGTGAATGCCGACGATCCGCGGGTCGTGCAGCGTGCAGCCCGGTCGGGCGCCACGCAGGTGCAGTTTTCACTCGCCGGCGGCATCGGTGAGGGCTTCGTCGTCGATGGCGAATGGATCGTCAGGCGAACAGCCACCGGGGCCGAGCGGTTGTTGCCGCTGTCGTCGGTGGAACTGACCGGACGCCACATGTTGAACAACGTTCTCGCGGCGACGGCCGTCGCATCGCTGGCCGGCGCATCAACGGACGCGATGGTCGTGGCGCTGCAGGGATTCCACGGGCTCGAGCACGTGATGGAACCGGCGGGAGTGGTGGGCGGCGTGCGTTTCGTCAACGACTCGAAGGCGACCAACGTCGAGGCCGCGAAGCGGTCGATCGAGAGCTTCGATCGCGGGGTCGTCGCGATTGTCGGTGGACGCTTCAAGGGCGGCGACTTCGGCGAGCTGCGCGAGCCGATGTCGAAGCGGGGCACGGCGGTCGTGGCGATTGGCGAGGCGGCGCCGCTGGTTCGCGCCGCGCTCGAAGGCACCGTGCCGGTAATCGAGGCCCGGTCGATGCGCGAGGCGGTGCAGCGTGCGAACGAAGCGGCGCAGCCGGACGGAGTGGTAGTGCTCGCGCCGGCGTGCTCGAGTTTTGACTGGTTCCGCGATTACGCGGAACGCGGACGGGTGTTCAAGGAGGAGGTCGCGCGGTTGTCACGCGAGGGCTGAAGCCCTCGCGCTACACGGTGTCCTGCAGAGCGCAGGTTTGAGCCTGCGCGGGGCGTGAGTGGTGAGCAGTCGTCAGTCGGTTGTGCGGATGGGAGCCTACCGCTGGGAACGCAGACGACCCCTGTCTGCGAGGTTGGTGTCCTATCCCGCTGCCGGCTGATGACTGCTGACCACTTTACGCCGCGGACCGTCAAAGGTCCGCGCCGCAGATCCTAGTCGATCTGCGAAAGCGCGCGCAGGTGGAACCCGGAGGCGCCACCTTGCTTAGCAGCCCGGGTTACGGCCCCTGCTAATCACGGGTGGAATCCGGCGCGCAAGAGAAGTGTCGGGCTCAACAGTAAAGAACTTTAATGGCGAGAAAACTCAAATCTGACCGGGTCCTGTTCACCGCGACGCTCCTGCTCGTGTGCGCGAGCATCGTCATGGTCTACAGCGCCTCGGCGCTGGTGGCGCTCGAGCGCTTCCAGCAGCCCTATCTCTTCGTCACCAAGCAGGCGCTCTGGGCGGTGCTGGGGATCGCCGTGCTCGCCATCACCATGCGCATCGACTACCGCACCTACCGCAACGAGAAGTTCGTGTGGGCGCTCCTGGGGCTGGTCGCGTTGATGCTCGTCGGCGTCCTCTTCAGTCGCCCGGTGAACGGCACGCGCCGCTGGTTCTCGGTCGCCGGCTTCGGCGTGCAGCCGTCGGAGCTGGCAAAGATCGGTTGCGTGCTCTTCACGGCGCTGATCCTCGAAAAGCGCCGTCACCGCATCGACGACCTGGCGTATTCCCTCATGCCGATCGCCATCGTGGTCGGCGGGTTGGTCGGCCTGATCCTGCTCCAGCCCGACTTCGGCACCGCGATGTCGCTGCTGCTGGTGGTCGCGATGATGGTCTTCGCGGCTGGCCTTCACTACAAATATTTCATCGGCTCGGTGCTGTGCGCGCTCCCCGCGCTCTACCTCGTGTTGGTCAGCGCGCCCTATCGCCGCCGCCGCCTGATGGCGTTCTGGGATCCGTGGGCCGATCCGCTCGGCGATGGTTTTCAGATCATCCAGTCGCTCATCGCGGTCGGGACGGGCGGCGTCTTCGGCCGAGGGTTGATGGCGGGCGTACAGAAGTTGTTCTACCTGCCCGAGCCGCACACCGACTTCATCTTCGCCGTCGTCGGCGAAGAGCTCGGCATCATCGGCGCCTCCGGCATCCTGATCTGCTTCTGCGTGATCGCGTGGCGCGGCCTGCGGATCTCGATGCGCGCCGAAGACACGTTCGGCTCGTTCGTGGCCCTCGGCCTGACCACGATGATCGCCGTGCAGGCGTTCGTGAACATGAGCGTCGTGCTCGGACTGATGCCGACCAAAGGCATTCCGCTGCCGCTCATGAGTTTTGGCGGGTCGTCGCTCCTGATGAACCTGCTGGGAATGGGAGTGCTGTTGAACATCTCGCAGCACGAGTCCGCCGAAGCGCGATGAATGGCGTTATCAGTGCTGATTGCTGGCGGAGGAACGGGCGGGCACTTGTTTCCGGGCATCGCGGTCGCGCGCGAGCTCATGTCGCGCGTGCCGGACGCCCAGGTGACGTTCGTTGGCACGGCCGCGGGCCTCGAGGCGCGGGTCGTCCCGCGCGAAGGCTTCACGCTCGACGTGATCCGCAGCGCGGGACTCAAGGGCAAGTCACTGCAGTCGCTCGCGCGTGGGGTCGCGCTGCTGCCGCTCAGCGCCCTCGACGCCGCGCAGGTGATTTCGAGACGGCGGCCGTCGGTCGTGATTGGCGTCGGCGGCTACAGCTCGGGACCGGTGGTGCTGCTCGCGGCGTTGCGCGGCATCCCGACGCTACTGATGGAACAGAACGCGATGCCCGGCATGACCAACCGGCTGCTGGCGCCGGTCGTCAACGCCGCGGCGGTCACGTATCAGGAGGCGGTTCGATTCTTCGGTGGCAAGTCGTTCGTGTCGGGCAACCCGGTGAGGCCGGAATTCTTCCAGAACGAGGGGGCACATGGTCATGACATTGGCACCCCATCGCGCAGGCGCGATGGGGACCCCGCACTCAGGCCGCCAGGGGCGGCTCGGGTCCTAGTCTTTGGCGGCTCTCAGGGCGCGCACGCGATCA
>CAMCNL010000002.1 GCA_945876205.1 Candidatus Sulfopaludibacter sp. SbA3 | reverse complement strand
GCGGCTTAGAAAGGTGCTGGCGACAATCGTAAAGGCGAGCGCCGACAGTCCCTGGCCGCCGAGAAAGATGAAGCCGAAGAGCGTCGAGTACCAATGCGGGTTGATCGACATCACCCAGTCAATCGACGCGGCGGTGATCGAGAAGGCGTAGAACACGATACCGGCGCCACTCACCCGCTGGATCGTGAGGTTCACGCTCTGGTCGCCGTCGTCCTGACGGCGCGAGAGACGCGTCAACGTCCACGCCGTGAAGATCCAGCCGCCGAGATAGATCAGCGCGCGAATCAGGAAGAACGTGGTGTTCAGATACGGCGCCTTGTGCTGCAGCACTTCGTCGGCCGCCACGATGTCGGGGTGCGTCCACGGGTAGAGCGTCTGCATCCCGAGCACGATCGGCAGGAACAGGATCGCGAGCAGCGGCAGCGTCCGGCTCGAGGCTTCGAAGATGCGCCGGAATACGCCCCACGCTCCGCCCGAGAGGTGCTGCACCATCAGGAGCGCCATCGATCCCAGAGCGACGCCAAGCCAGAGCAGATACGCGATCAGCCAGGCCCGGAAGAAGTGGTCGCGGTCGAATATGAAGCCGATGGCGCAGCCGACCAGGCCGACGCCGGCGACCATGAGCGCGCGTGAGCGGCGGGAGTCGAGCTCCTCGGCCGGGGGCGCGTAGGTCACGTCGTCCATCAGCGTCCCTCCGCCGGCGCCGGCTCGCCCGCGGGCGTCCCTGGCGCGCGAGTCGGGTTATCGAGTTCGGCTCTTTGTTCGACGGGAACGTCATTCACCGTCGCATGCTGGCTGTATTGAAGAGCGCGAATGTACGCCGCGATCGCCCAGCGGTCGGCCACCGGGATCTGCGCCGAATAGTCCTGCATCGCGCCGAAGCCGTGCGTCATGACATCGAAGAAGTAACCAACCGGCGCGTTGCGCAGCCGCTCTTCGTGATACGAGGGCGGCGCGCGGAAGCCGCGCTGCACCACCATCCCGTCGCCCTGGCCGGTGCGGCCGTGGCACGGCGAGCAGAACGCGTTGAAACGCTCCTGGCCGCGCGCCATCACCTCGGCGGTGACGGGCATCGGAAATTCGTCGGCCAGTTGACCGTTGACCTTGCCCTCGTACAACAGCGAATCCTCGCGCAGCAGGCCGCGCGCCACCGTGTTGGCCACGGGCAGCCGCGCTGACTGGCCGTCGGCGAAGAACGTGCTCGCCCGCAGCGGACGGTACTTCGGCTGGTTGTGCATGTCCTGCCGGCAGCCCGCGAGGGCGAACGCGGCCAGGCACACGATCAACTTCAGATTACGGCGCAACTTCGGACACTCCTACCGGATGCTGGGCCTCGAGAAACTTCTGCGTCGCGTGGCGATCGAACCTCGGATCCGTGCTCTCGATCACCAGGAAGAACCGGTCGACCGACGCGCGGGCAAACGCCGGCACGTTGAACACCGGGTGATACGGCATCGGCAGCTTGTTGAGCGCCCACATGCCGACAAACGCGGCCAGCGCGGCGCCGAGCACGGTGGTTTCGAACGTCACCGGAATGAAGTGGGGCCAGCTGTGAAACGGCCGGCCGCCGACGTTCAACGGGTAGGCGATCACCTGCGACCAGTACTCGAGGCCGTAGCCGCCGGCGCCGCCCAGGATCCCGCCGAGCAGGACGAGCATGGGCAGCCGCGTGCGCGGCAGTGCCAGCGCCTCGGTCAGCTCCTCGATCGGAATCGGCGAGTAGGCGTCCATGTGGCGGTAGCCCTCGAGGCGCGCGCGGTTGGTCGCGGCCACCAGCGCGTCGGCATTCTCGAATTCGGCCATCAGGCCGTGCAGCGTCGGGGCGGCGTGTTCGTGCGCCATCAGTGGTGGTCCCCCTGGAGCTTCGCTTCCGGCACGATCGTGCGCATCTCGAACATCGCGAGCGCCGGCAGGAAGCGGATGAACAGGAAGAACAACGACAGGAACAATCCGATCGTGCCGGTGAACATCGCGAAGTCCCACCGCGTCGGCGTGTAGATGTCCCACGACGAGGGGAGGAAGTCGCGATGCAGACTGGTGACGATGATGATGAAGCGCTCGAGCCACATGCCGACGTTGACGAAGAGCGACAGCACGAAGAGCAGCGCGACGTTGTCACGCACGCGGCGGAACCAGAACAGCTGGATCATCAACGCGTTGATCAGGATCAGCGACCAGTAGAAGACCGCATACGGGCCGGTCATCCGGTTCAGCATCATGTACCCCTCGTAGGGGTTGGCGCTGTACCAGGCGAAGAAGGCTTCGTTGACGTAACCGTAGGCCACGATCATGCCGGTCACCAGCATGACCTTGGTCATGTTGTGGATGTGCCGCATGGTGATGAAGTCCTCGAGGTGGTAGAACTTCCTCAAGGGCACCGCCAGCGTCATCACCATCGCGAAGCCGGAGTAGATCGCGCCGGCGACGAAATACGGCGGGAAGATCGTCGCGTGCCAGCCGGGCAGCACCGACACCGCGAAGTCGAAGCTCACGATCGTGTGGACCGAGAGCACCAGCGGCGTCGAGATGCCGGCCAGCAGCAGGTAGGCCATCTCGTAGCGGTGCCAGTGGCGCGCGGAGCCGCGCCAGCCGAGCGCGAACACGCCGAAAATCTTTCGCGCGACCGGTGATTCCGCGCGGTCGCGCAGCGTCGCCAGGTCGGGCACGAGACCGGTGAACCAGAACAGCAGCGACACGGTGCCGTATGTCGACACCGCGAACACGTCCCAGATGAGCGGGCTGCGGAACTGCGGCCACAGCGTCATCGAATTCGGGTAGGGGAACAGCCAGTAGATCGCGAGCCACGGCCGGCCGGTGTGCAGCAGCGGGAACATCGCCGCGCAGGCCACGGCGAACAGCGTCATCGCCTCGGCGAACCGGTTGATCGAGGTGCGCCACTGCTGCCGGAACAGGAGCAGGATCGCCGAGATCAGCGTGCCCGCGTGGCCGATGCCGATCCACCAGACGAAGTTGATGATGTCGAACGCCCAGCCGACCGGCACGTTGTTGCCCCAGATGCCGATGCCTTCCAGCAGGAGCTTGCCAATCGTCAGGTTCAGCAGCAGCAGGAACGCAAACGCGATCGCGAAGCCGAAGAACCAGCCGATCGGCGTGCGCTTCGTCAGAACGATGCCGGCGATCTTGTCGGTGACGCTGTTGAAGTCGTGGCCCGGCGCGATCACCGCCGGGGTCCTCAGACCGTCAGTGCTCATGCCGGCGAGCGGGTCGTGCGGATGATCGAGCGCTTCAGCCATTGGTTCGCTCCTCACCGGCGCTGGACGCCGGCTCGAGCTCGGTGTTCGGGTTGCGCACGATCGCGAGATAGGTCGTCCGCGGACGGGAGTTGAGCTCCTCGAGCAGTCCGTAGTTCAACGAGCTCGCCTTCAACTTCGACACCCGGCTGTTCTTGTCATTGATGTTGCCGAAGACGATCGCCTGCGTCGGGCACGCCGCCTCGCACGCGGTGGTCACGTCGCCGTCGCGGATCTCCCGATCCTCGAGCTTGGCGGCCACCCGCGCGTGATTGATGCGCTGCACGCAGTAGGTGCACTTCTCCATCACGCCGCGGCTGCGCACGGTGACGTCGGGATTGCGCTGCAGTTTCAGGCTCGGGGTATCCCAGTCCTGATAGAGAAGGAAGTTGAAGCGGCGCACCTTGTAGGGGCAGTTGTTCGAGCAGTAGCGGGTACCCACACAACGGTTGTAGACCATGTCGTTCAGGCCTTCGTCGTTGTGCACCGTCGCAGCCACCGGGCAGACCACTTCGCACGGCGCGGCTTCGCACTGCTGGCAGAGCATCGGCTGGTGGTAGGTGTCCGGATTCTCGAGATCGCCCGTGTAGTAGCGGTCGATGCGCAGCCAGTGCATCTCGCGGCCGTTCATCACCTGTGCCTTGCCGACGACGGGGATGTTGTTCTCGGACTGGCACGCGACGACGCACGCGTTGCAGCCGTTGCAGACGTTCTGGTCGATCGCCATCCCCCAGGAGTAGCCTTCGTACTTGTGCTCGCCGTACATCGTCAGGCCGGTGAGCGGCTGCAGCTCCTGCTTCTTGACGAAGTCGGGGTCGGCGGCGTACTGCGCGGTCGTGGCGACGCGCACGAGGTTGCGTCCCTCGAGCGACCAATGGTCCTGCGTCGAGGCGAGGTCGTAGGTGTCGCCGGTCTTGACGAGATCGACGCCGGTCAGCACGTCGGGCGCCGCCATCGTGCGAAGCACGTTGACGTTGAAGCCGATGCCGTTGGCGGCGCGGCCCGCGCGCGTGCGGCCGTAACCGAGACTGAGCGTCAGCAGGTCGGGACCGTGGCCGGGCACGAGCCACACCGGGATGCGCAGCGTGCGCCCTCCCTGTGTGAGCTCGACGACGTCGCCGCTGATTAAGTTGAGGCGCGCCGCGGTCGCCGGCGAGATCAACGCGGCGTTGTCCCACGTCAGCTTCGTGAGCGACTTCGGCAGCTCCTGCAGCCAGGCGTTATTCGCAAAGCGGCCGTCGTGGATGCTGGGATCGGGCCGGAAGACGACTTCGATGCCGTTGCCCTGTGCGCCGGCGCCAGCGGGAACCTGCGCGGCGAAATTGGCCTGCACCGCGATTGCGCGCGGCGCGAAAGCCGTATTGGGTACGACGCCGTCATGCAGCCACTTCCGCCATTCGCGATCGAACGGTGACACGGGCGCAACCGGAGACGCGGCTATCGGTGCGGGCGGCGTGGGCTGGGCTCCGCCTGTCAGTGCGACTTGCGCTCCGTTTGCAGGTGCGATCGCGGCCGGGGTCGTCGGTGCGACAGGTGCGGGTGCGGCGGCGGCAGGCGGTGCCTGCATCGTGACGCCGGTCTGCTTCGACCAGTACTCGCGCACGAGGTCGTAGCCCGAGCGCTCGCCGCTGGCGCCGAGCGCGGAGATCACTTCGTGCGCCGACTTGCCGCCGTACAGCGGTGCGATCAGCGGCTGGACGACCGACACCGTGCCGTCGTCTGATCGCACGTCGCTCCACATCTCGAGGAAGTGCGTCTCGGGGATGTGCCAGTGGCAGAGCGCGGCGGTTTCGTCTTCGTAGAGGCCGAGATGCGCGCGCTGCGGAACCTTCGCGAGCGCGTCCGCGAACCGCAGATCGACCGGCGCCGAGTACACGGGATTGCCGCCGAGGATCAACAGCAACTCGACGCGGTTGGCGTTCATCTCGCCGACCAGCTCCTGCAGCCCCGCGCGCTGGTTCATCGGCTGCGCTTCCGCGGTCTGCGTGTAGGTGACCGTCGCGCCGACGTTGCCGAGCGCATCGTTCATCGCATGCGCGAGCGCGTGGACGATGGCCGGCTGGCCGTCGCCAGCGATGACGACGCTGCGGCCGCGGTTGGCCTGGAGGTCTTTCACCAGCGGACCGATCCAGCGGTTCGCAGCTTCCGGTACCGTGCCGCCCGCGACACCGCCGACGCCGAGCTGCGCTGCGATGGCGCGCGCGAACGCCTCGATCTCCGACGCGCGGAGCGGCAGGCGGTGGTCGGCCCTCGAGCCGGTGTTGGTTGGCGAGCTCTCGACTGAGTACAGGCGGTTGACTTGCGCGCGGTCGCCATCAAATCGCCTGCGGGATGCAAACGCGCGGGAGTGCTTCAGGCCAGAGGCGCCGGTGCACAGGAAGTCGGCGTCGAGCGAGAGGATGACGTCGGCCTTCTCGACGGCGTACTGGGCGTCGAGGTAGTCGCCAAACGCCAGGCGGCTGCCCTCGCGCGCGTTGTGGCGTCCGACCGGTTCCCACTGCACCCACTTGGCCTGCGGGAAACGCGTGAGGAATTCGCGGATCTGCGCCGCGAGCGTCGGCGACGCGACCGTCTCGGTCAGGATGCGGACGCCGGCGCCCTGTCTCGCCTGTTGCGCCGAGAGCACCGCGCGGATGGCGTTGGCGAACGAGCCGAACGACCGGATCTCGCCGAGGTTGGTGATCGTCTGGGAGCGATCCGGATCGTACAGACCCAGGATGGCCGCCTGCGCGAACAGATCGGTCGTCCCGCGGCTCGAGGGATGCTCCGGATTGCCTTCGATTTTCGTGGGACGGCCTTCGTGACTTTCCACGAGCAGGCCCATGCCCGCGCCGTTGAACGTCATGGCGGTCGCGTAGAAGAGCGGCTTGCCCGGCACCAGTTCTTCGGGCTGGCGGACGTACGGCACCAGCTCCTCGGTGGGCTGGCGGGTGCAGGCGCTCACGCCAGCCAGCGCCAGCGACGCGCCCATCAATTTCAGGAAGCCGCGGCGGCCCACCGGGTCGAGCCACTCGGATGCGTTCTGCGGAAATTCTCGGTGAAGGAATTCCTTGAACTCCGGCGTTTCCGAGACCGCTTCGAGGCTCCGCCAGTATTCCTTCCCACGCGAACTTTCGAGCCTGGCGCGAAGCGCGTCGATGTCGGTCGTCTCGTTCATGGGCGAATCACCGGTGGCACGTCGAGCAGGTGGTGCTGGGCTGAATTTGGTACTCCTTCACGAGCTGCGGACCAAGCACCGCCTGGGACACCGCGGGCCGATAGCCCATCGTGAAAATTTCGCTGCGCGGGCGGACGAACTGCTCAGGGTTGCGGTGGCAGTTCAGGCACCAGTCCATCTGGAGCGAGTTCGCCTGCTCTATCAGCGGCATCTGGTCGACGCGGCCGTGGCAGCTTTCGCAGCCCATCCCCTTCTTCACGTGAATGCTGTGATTGAAGTAGACGAAGTCGGGCAGGTCGTGCACGCGAATCCAGCGCAGGGGTTTGTCGTCGCGAAAGCTCGCACGGACTGGCTCGAGGAATGGGCTGTTGGCCCAGATCTGCGAGTGACAGTTCATGCAGGTCTTGGTCGGCGGGATCCCGGCAAACGTCGATGTCTCGACGGAGGTATGACAGTACCGGCAGTCAATGCCATCGTCGCCTACGTGATGCAGGTGGCTGAACTGGATCGGCTGCTCGATGAACTCGTTCGCGCGCGTCACGTACGACGAGCGACCGAGCAGCATGACGAGGCCGAGCAAGCCGCCGACGAGGAGAAGGCCGCCGACGATACTGACTTTCGAGAGTACGTTCGCGCTGCGATTGAAGATCTGCGGCATCGGAAGTTGTTAGAGCGGTCGCGCCCACGTGGCGGACGCGAAATTAAGGGCGCGCGACCTCCCGACTTGTACCATTTTGTGAAAAAAGGATCAAGCCACCAAGAGGTCTTGAACCCTCGGCCAAACCGCGGAATTTTATTCGACAATGGCTCGTAACACCACGTCGAAGTTTTTGGCCCACTGGGGCATCGCGCCCGTCTGGGGCGCCGGGGCTTGCCGAAGGGCGTAGAATCCTGACTGTCACTTCAGCCTGAGCCCAATGAGCGACGATCGCAAGTACAGACAACGCGGCTACCAGGACAGCAACCGCGACCGGCAGCCCAAGCCGCAGGCGCCGCGGCCTGCCCCTGAACCTGGCGCGCCCGCGGGCGCACGGCGCATTTCGGGCCAGGACGGCCCGAAGAACATCAACATGCCGGGCTACCGCGAAGTCATACGCTGCGCACAGTGCGGGGCCGTCATCATCGAAGAGGTTGGGTTCGAGAGCCGCTGCACGCGGTGCGGGACTGACCTGCACTCGTGCGGGCAGTGCACGTCATTCGACCCGGGAAGCCGCTTCGAATGCATGCAGGTGATCAGCGCCAGGATCTCCCCCAAGAACACCAAGAACGGCTGCACGTTGTACGCGGCACGCACGACGGTCGAACGTGAAACGACCTCACCTCGGCCAGACACGGCCCGCAACGCGTTCGACGATCTGTTCAACCTGTAATTTCAGTGTGGCGGAGAGAGAGGGATTCGAACCCCCGGAACCCTTTCAGGTTCAACGGTTTTCAAGACCGCCGCCTTAAACCACTCGGCCATCTCTCCCTGGAGTCCTATCGTCTCGTGATCCTCTCGAGCCCGTCCATGTAGGGCCTCAACGCGTCCGGGATGACGATTGAGCCGTCTTCCTGCTGGTAGTTCTCGATGATGGCGATCAGCGTTCGCCCGACCGCGAGGCCCGAGCCGTTGAGCGTGTGCGCGAAATCGGGCTTGCCGGTACCCTCCGCGCGGAACTTGATGTTCGCGCGCCGTGCCTGGAACGCCTCCGTGTTACTGCAGGAGGAAATCTCGCGGAAGGTGTTCTGGCTCGGCAGCCACACTTCGATGTCGTAGGTCTTCGCGGACGCGAACCCGATGTCGCCGGTCGACAGCGCCATCGTGCGATACGGCAACTCGAGCCGCTTGAGCACTTCCTCGGCGTTGGACGTCAATCGTTCGAGCTCGTCGTACGACTTCTCCGGCGTGGTGAACACCATCAACTCGACCTTGTCGAACTGATGCTGGCGAATCAGGCCACGCACATCCGCTCCGTACGATCCGGCTTCGCTGCGAAAGCACGGCGTGTACGCGGTGTAGCGAATCGGCAGTTCGCGGCCGTCGAGAATCTCGCCGCGGTGCATGTTCGTGAGCGGCACTTCGGCCGTCGGCACCAGGTAGAGATCCCAGTCCCCTGCGATCTTGAAGAGATCCGCCGCGAATTTCGGCAGGTTGCCGGTGCCCGTCAGCGATGCCGTGTTGGCCATGAACGGCGGCTCGACCTCGGTGTAGCCGTGCTCTTTGGTGTGCAGATCGAGCATGAAATTGATCAGCGCGCGCTCGAGCCTCGCGCCTCCGCGCAGCAGCACCGTAAACCGCGCGCCGGCGATCTTCGTCCCGCGCTCGAAGTCGATGATGCCGAGCGCGGGCCCGAGATCCCAGTGCGCCTGCGGCGCAAACGACATCGGCCGCGGCGTTCCGTGTCGCCGGACTTCGACGTTTTCGGCGGCGCTCTTCCCCACCGGCACGCTGACGTGCGGCAGGTTGGGGATCGTGAGCAGAAGCCGGTTGCGCCGCTGCTCGAGCGAATCGAGCTCGACGCTCTTCACCTTGATCTCTTGGCCGCGCTGGCGGCTCGCTTCCTGGATCTTTGCGGTGTCGAGCCCCTGGCGTCGCGCGCGTGCGACTTCGTCGCCCGACGTGTTCTGCTCGCGCTTCAGTCCCTCGACTTCAGGCAGCAGACGCCGGCGCCGGTTTTCGAGAATCACGAGCTCATCGAGCTCGGCGCTCAGGTCGAGCCCACGGTTCTGGAGCCCGGCGCGAACGGTATCGAGATGGTCTCTAAGAAGAGCTGGATCAAGCATGGGGAGTCAGTCCCGTTGAGTTTATCTGAGTTACGATGGCAGTCATGAACGGTCCGATCCGCAAGGCTGTATTTCCGGCGGCGGGGCTCGGCACGCGCTTCCTTCCCGCCACCAAGGCCCAGCCCAAGGAAATGCTGGTGCTGGTCGACAAACCCATCATCCAGTACGGCGTCGAAGAGGCCGTTCAATCAGGCGTCGATAACATCGTCATCGTCACCGGACGCGGAAAGAACGCGATCGAAGACCACTTCGACGTCGCGGTGGAGCTCGAGAGCTACCTGGAGCAACGTGGCCAGACCGTGCAGCTCGAAGCGATCCGCAAGATTACCCAGCTCATCAACGTTTCATATGTGCGGCAAGGTGAACCGCTTGGCCTCGGCCACGCCGTCCTCGTCACCAAAAACCTGATCGGCAACGAACCGTTCGCGGTCATCCTCGGCGACGACGTCATCGATGCGGATCCGCCGGCGCTGAAACAGATGATCGACGTCTACGAGCGCGTGCAGGGCCCGGTGCTGGCCGTTGAACGCGTCCCGGAGGAAGACGTCTCGAGCTACGGCGTGGTCGCGATTGATGCTTCGGAGTCGCTCGGACGCGGCGTCTATCGGATCACCGATCTCGTCGAAAAGCCGCGCCGGGAGGATGCGCCCTCGAATCTCGCGATCATCGGCCGCTACATCCTGACGCCCGATATCTTCGGCGCGCTCGAAGCCACGGCCAAAGATGGCCGCGGCGAGATTCAGCTCACCGACGGCCTGCGCCGGCTGCTGCGCGATCGCCCGCTGTACGCGTATGAGATCGAGGGTGTCCGGCATGACACCGGCAACAAGCTTGGGTTCCTGAAGGCGGTGGTGTACTTCGCGCTCCGCCGTCCGGATCTCGGAGAGCCGTTCCGGCGCTACCTGGAATCGCTCGACCTCAAGGTCGGCGTCGGACACTAGTCCTTCTTCGTACTGGTGGTCGTCGTCGACGGCGTGCTGGTCGACGCCGCAGGCGCGTCGCTCTTGGCGCTGCTGTCCTTGGGTGTGGCGCTGTCGGTCTTCGTCTCGCTCTTCGCGTCAGCCTTGCTCTCGCTCGTGCTGTCGCTCTTGCCTCCGTCCGACTTCCCCTTCGATCCTCCGGATCCGCCTTCCGGCGCGCTCTTCTTCGCGTAGTCGGTGATGTAGAAGCCGGATCCCTTGAACTGGATCGCCGGCGACGACTGCAGCCGGTGCACCGGCCCTTTGCCGCACTTCTCGCACTCTTCGGGCGGCGGCGACGAGAACGATTTCTGAATCACCTCGAAACGTTCACCGCACGCGTCGCATTCGTATTCGTACAAGGGCATGCGTAATTACTCCAGCACCGCCGCGTCCGATGCATCGTCGAGCAGCAGACGCCGATGCGCCCAGAATGGTGCGCTTCCCTGCGCGAGCACGGCATCATGGAACGAGCGGAGCGAGTACTTGCTCCCCTGCTGCTCCTTGTAGTCGCGCCGCAGCTTGAGCATCGCCAACTTCCCCACCGAGTAGACCAGATAGGTCGCGTCGAAGGTGCCGCGCTCGGCCTCGCGCCTCGCGGTCGCTTCTTCGAGGAAGGCTTCGTCGCGGAAGAAGCGCATGCCCTGCTCCACCGACAGGTCCTCGCAGTGCAGCCGGATGGCGACGACAAAGCGCGCGAGCCGCACCAGCGCTTCCGCGAGCTGACCGAGTTTGAGCGTGGCGTCGCCGCGGCGGAACCCCGCTTCGACCATCATCTGCTCGCAATAGTGCGCCCATCCTTCGACAAAGGATGACGGGGCGAAAAACGTCGACTTGCGGACCTTCGATTCAACCTGCCGCAGATGCTGGTAGTGCAGGAAGTGGCCCGGGTAGACCTCGTGAATAGAGATGTTCCACAACGTCGGGAAATTGAAATCCCGCATGTGCTCTTCCTGGCGCTCCGGAGACCACGTGCGGTCGACGTCGGTCAGGTAGTAATACGCGCGGCTCGGCTTGGTCTCGAACGGACCCGGCGTCCACATGCTCGCGAACGCCCAGCGGTAGAACTCAGGTGATGGGGCGACGACGACCGGCTCCGACTGCGGGAGCGTGACGATCGACTGGCGCTGCAGAAATTCCAGGAGCTCCTGAAGCTGACCCTGCGCAGTCGCGACGAGCTTTCCCGGCTGCGGGTGTTCTTCCTTCGCCTTGCGCCAGGTGGCCATCGGATCGCCGCCATTGAGACGGCCGGCGATGGAGCGGAACTCCTCCTGGACTTCGCCGAGCTCGCGGAGTGCGATCGCGAGCAGCCGATCTGCGCTCAGCGTGATCCCTTCCTCGTGCCGCAGCTTCTGCTCGAAGTTATCGCGACCCAGGCGGAACGACGCCTTCGCGCGCGGCGCGAGGTCGGTCTCGAGATAGTCGACGTAGCTCGTGATCGCGGCCGCGGCCTCCGTCGACGTGTCGGCAAGGTCGCCCAGGATGTGCAGATCGTCGAGGCCGGAGAAGGCGCGGGGCAGGTCTGTTTCGATGAACTTCAGCGTGCCGCGCCATGTCTCGAGACCGATCTTCACGAAGATCCCGGGGCACTCCTTGATGTTGTCGCGAGCGGCCTGCACGAGGCGCGGAACCTGGCGCAGCTTCGACACGACGCGACGGGCGCGTTCGGCTTCGGGCGCATAGGCAAAGAGCGCCTGGCTGGCGAGGCTCGTGCCGATTACGTCGGCGTAGATCTGCGGGTTGCGCTCCCAACTGCGCACGGTTTCGAAGTCGAACATCCGCGCTTCGATGTTGGCGCCGACGATCGGGTGCTCGATACGCTCGGTCGGAGGCAGGTGAGTCGCGTCGATCTGCCGCAGCCGCCGGCTGAAGCCGGACAGCGCCCGGATATGCGCGTCGACGGCGGGCCGGCTTAGGTCTTCGAGAAGATCGTCATGCAGGTGGACGCCGTCCAGGCTTGCCTGGCTCGGGAACACCTCGTGAAGATAGGTGAGGTAGTCGTCGACGAAGTGCGGAAATGGCTCCGATGGATACATGCGTCGTCATAACTGGCGCTCTGTGAGACCGGTCGGGGAGCGCGCATCCGTCAATGGTACATTAAACTTCCGGTCCGATGCCCGGCACGCTGTTCGTCGTCGCCACGCCGATTGGCAACCTCGAGGACATCACCTTGCGCGCCTTGCGGGTGCTGCGCGAGGCCGATGTGATTGCCGCGGAAGACACCCGCCGGACGGCGAAGCTGCTGTCGCACCACGCTATCTCCACGCCAACGCTGAGCTTCCACGAACACAACACCCGTTCCCGGCTACCGCAGATCCTCGCTCGGCTCGAACGCGGCCAGAACGTGGCGCTCGTGACCGACGCCGGTACGCCTGGGGTCTCTGACCCTGGCGTCGAACTGGTGGCGGCGGCCGTGGCGCAGGGGATTCCGATCGATCCGATCCCTGGAGCGAGTGCCCCGTTGGTGGCTGGAATTGCTTCCGGATTCTCGCTGGAACCGATGACGATACTCGGGTTCCCGCCATCTCGGGCAAAAGACCGATTAACGTGGCTTGCCGAGGCCGCTGGCGTCAGAAATACCTTCACATTTTTCGAGGCGCCTCACCGAATCAGACAGACACTACTTGCAGCAGAACAGTATTTTGTTAATCGCCCAATAATGGTGGGGCGCGAGCTTACGAAGCGGCATCAGGAATTCATAAGAGGCGATATTGCTGGTGTTATTGGTCAATTGCCTGAGCCGCGAGGGGAGTTCACCGTCATTGTTGGTCCCGCTCCTGGCGCTGAACCGGCGAAGAACGATGCGCCGGACGAGGCGCTGATTGCTGAATTCTGGCATTTAACAGAACATGGGTCGGGATCACGCCGGCAAGCCGTATCCAGCGTGGCTAAAAAATACGGGCGGTCTGCCAGAGAGGTCTACGCTCTCATCGAACACTCGAAAAAATCTGGTGTATGACCAATCAAATCGAATCCAGTCGCAATTAAGCTCTTAATGGTGCGGAAATGATTTCGAAGTACCCTCAGGGTAGAAGCTGATTGACTGACCTCCACGTCGTCGTCCTCGCGGCCGGCCAAGGCACGCGCATGAAGTCCACGCTGCCCAAGATCCTGCACCCGATTGCCGGCCGGGCGATGGTGGAACGCGTGCTGCGAACGTCAGCGGCCCTCGACCCCGCCACCACCACCCTGATCGTGGGTCACCAGGCGGCTGTCGTCCGAGATCGCCTCGCGCCGAGCCATCCGCATCTCCAGTTTGCTATCCAGGAGCCCCAGCGCGGCACTGCGCACGCGCTCCAGCAGGCCGAACCCGTCCTCGCGGGTCGAACGGGCACGGTGGTGCTGCTGTCAGGCGACGTGCCCCTTCTCAGCGCCGACACGCTCCGGCGGCTGGTCGACGCTCACCGCACCGCCGGGGCCGCGGCTACCGTCGTGACCGCGGTGTTGGACCGCCCCTACGGCTACGGACGCGTCGTTCGGAAAAATGGGCACATCGCGCGCATCGTCGAGGAGCGGGACGCATCCCCGACCGAGCGGAAACTCCACGAAATCAACAGCGGCATCTACGCGTTCGATCTCGAGCCCTTGTTCGACGCGCTTCGCTCCATCGCGTCCCACAACGCGCAAGGCGAGTACTACCTGACCGATCTCGTCGGCATCTACCGGCGCCGGAAGCTGCCGGTCGAAACGCTGGTCGTAGACAACCCCCAGGAAATCCGCGGTATCAACAGCCGCTCAGAGCTGGCGGAAATGAGCACCCTCGTGATGCAGAAGAAGAACGAAGAGTTGATGGCAGCGGGCGTTACCATCGTCGATCCGGCCACGACCTACATCGACCCCGACGTCGAGATTGGGGCTGATACGGTGATACACCCCGGTGTAGTAATCGAGGGACAGACCCGGATCGGGGGAGCCTGCGAGATCCAGGCGTATGTCCGCATCCGGGATTCGGAAATTGCCGATCGGGTCACGATCAACAACTTCTGCCTCATCGTTGGTGCGCGCGTTGCAGATGGGGTGTCCATCGGCCCGTTCGCTCATCTGCGACCCGACACAGCAGTAGGCGAAGGGGCAAAGATCGGTAATTTCGTGGAGTTGAAGAAAACGACGCTTGGCCCGGGTTCAAAGGTGAACCATCTGTCGTATCTGGGCGATGCTACCGTCGGCGCCAAAGTGAATGTCGGGGCCGGAACCATCACCTGCAATTACGACGGGACGAAGAAGTCGGCAACGGTCATCGAAGACGGGGCCTTCATCGGCAGCGACACGCAGCTCATTGCTCCGGTTCGCGTCGGCAAGGGCGCCTACGTCGCGGCAGGCTCCTCCATCACCGAAGACGTGCCCGCCGGCTCGCTGGGCATCGCCCGCGGCCGCCAGAGCAACGTCGAGGGCTGGGTCGAGCGCAAGAAGGGCACGACCGCAAAAACATAAACGATCCGGGAACCGCGACCAGCGAACCCGGAGCCGGGCACTCTGAACGGGGAACTGTGTATGTGCGGAATCATCGGATACATCGGATCGAAGCCTGTCGTCCCAGTCCTGATCGAGGGACTTCGACGCATGGAATATCGCGGCTACGATTCGGCGGGCATCGCGCTTGTCACCCCTGAAGGCATTTCGCTGCGGCGATCGGCGGGGAAGCTGGCGAACCTCGAAAATGCGATCCGGGTCGATCCCGTCGACGGCGTCTACGGCGTCGGCCACACACGCTGGGCCACGCATGGCCGTCCCACCGAAGAGAACGCGCACCCCCACCGCGACTGCACCGGCCGCATCGTCGTCGTCCACAACGGCATCATCGAAAATTATCTCGAGCTGAAGCGCGAGCTGCAGACGCAGGGGCACGAGTTCAGGACCGAAACCGACACGGAAATCGTGGCGCACCTGGTCGAGCGCGAGATGCGCGACGACGGCCTCGAAAGCGCGGTGCGCCGGGCGCTCCTGTACATGCGCGGCATGTTCGCCATCGTGCTCGTGTCGGTTGAGGATCCCGAAAAGATCGTCGCCGTACGCAACGGCCCGCCGATCGTCATCGGCCTGGGCAAGGACGAATTCTTCGTCGCATCGGACATCACCGCCATCCTGTCGCACACCCGCGACATGATCTTCCTCGGCGACGAAGAGATGGCGATCATCACGCGGTCAGGCGTGAAGTTCACCGACTACAGCGGCCGCGCCGTGTCGAAGACGACGCAGCGCGTGCTGTGGGACCCGATCGCGGCGGAAAAGGGCGGCCACAAGCATTTCATGCTCAAGGAGATCCTCGAGCAGCCGACTGCCGCGCGCGACACGATCCTCGGACGCGTCTCGCTCGAGCGCGGCGAAATCTTTCTCGAAGACCTCAACATCCCGGCTGACACGTTCACGTCTCTGCAGAAGGTCACGATCATCGCCTGCGGCACCTCGTGGCACGCGGCCCTGGTCGGGAAGTATCTGATCGAAGCGCTCGCCCACGTGCCGGTTGAGGTCGATTACGGCTCCGAGTATCGCTACCGCAATCCAATCATCGCGGACCATGAGATTGCGATCGTCATCACCCAGTCAGGCGAGACTGCCGATACGCTCGCCGCATTGCGCGAGGCGAAGCGAAAAGGCGCCAAGAGCATCGCTATCTGCAACGTGGTCGGCAGCATGGCGACGCGCGAAGCGGACGGCACCGTCTACACGCACGCCGGTCCCGAGATTGGCGTCGCGTCAACCAAAGCCTTCACGTCGCAGCTCGTCGCCCTGCAGCTGCTGGCGCTTTACATGGCCCAGGTACGCGGTACGCTGCCGCCCGCGGACATTCGCCGCCACATCGAAGAACTGCTGCAGATGCCGCAGATCATCGAAGAGGCGATCAAGGCATCCGCCCAGACCGAGAAGATCGCCGAGCGCTTCTACAACCGCACGGATTTCCTGTATCTGGGCCGGGGCATCAACTACCCGATCGCGCTCGAGGGCGCACTCAAGCTCAAGGAAATCTCCTACATCCACGCCGAGGGGTATCCGGCAGGCGAGATGAAGCACGGCCCGATCGCCCTGATCGACGAGAAGATGCCGGTGGTCGCCATTGCACCCAACGATCACGTGTTCGAGAAGATGATCGGCAACGTGCAGGAGGCGAAGGCCCGCGGCGCGTCAGTGATTGCGATCACGACGGAAGGGGATACCCGTATGACGGGTGTGCTCGACGCCAACGCCGACTTCATCCTGCCGATGCCGGCGACCACGGCGATGCTGACGCCAATCGTCATGACCATTCCGATGCAACTGCTGGCGTACCACATCGCGGTGCGGCGCGGCTGCGACGTCGATCAACCGCGGAACCTGGCGAAGAGTGTCACGGTAGAATAGGAGGCGTTGGATCTTCTTTCCTCGCTGAATCCCGAACAACAGGAAGCCGTTCTTCAGAGCGAGGGCGCGCTCCTCATCCTTGCTGGCGCCGGGTCTGGCAAGACCCGCGTGATCGCGCACCGGATCGCGCACCTGGTCGACAGCGGTCTGTCCACGCCCGACCGCATCGTCGCCGTCACCTTCACGAACAAAGCCGCCGAAGAGATGCGCACGCGCGTCGAGAGCCTGCTCGGTGTCGACTGCCGCCAGATGTGGATCTCGACATTTCACGCGCTGTGCGCGCGGATGCTCAGGAGGGAAGCGCCGCATATCGGCTTGTCGCGCGACTTCGTCATCTACGACTCCACCGACCAGCTGACGGTGATCAAGCAGGCGCAGCGCGAGCTCGGCGTAGAGGACACCGCGATCCAGCCACGCGCCGCGCTTTCACGTATCAGCCATGCGAAGAACCGCATGGAAGGGCCTGAGACGTTTACCAACAGCGCCTGGAATCCGCGCGACCAGCAGATCGGCACGCTCTACGAGAAGTACGTGAAGGCGCTGAAGGACGCGAACGCGCTCGACTTCGACGACCTCCTCCTCAAGACCGTGGAGCTGTTCCAGAAATCGGAGTCGGTGCGCGAGCGGTACAGCGAGAAGTTCCGGTTCGTCATGGTTGACGAGTACCAGGACACCAACCGCCCGCAGTACCTGCTCATTCAGCAGCTCTCAGCCAAGCACCGCAATCTCTGCGTCGTCGGCGACCCCGATCAGTCGATTTACAAGTGGCGCGGCGCCGATCTGAAGAACATCCTCGACTTCGAGCACGACTTTCCCGAAGTCAAGACGGTCCGCCTCGAGCGCAACTACCGTTCGACACAAGTCATCCTCGATGCGGCCTCCGCGGTGATCGCGCAGAACAAGAACCGCAAAGAGAAGCGGCTCTACACCGACCGGAAGGGTGGAAAGCGCATCCTGTATTACCGCGCCGGCGACGACCTCGACGAAGCGGAATACATCGCCCGAACGGCGCGGACTGCCCTTCACGATGCTGTCGAGAACACCGTCGCGATTCTCTATCGCACCAACGCTCAGTCGCGGACGCTCGAAGACGCCCTGAGGCGATCTGGTACTGACTACAAGATCATCGGCGGCGTTCGCTTCTATGAGCGGAAGGAGATCAAGGACTCGCTGGCGTACCTCAAGCTGATCCTCAGTCCGCACGATGATGTCAGCCTTCGGCGCGTGATCAACGTACCGGCGCGCGGCATTGGCAAGGGCGTGATGGAGTCGCTCGAGGACACCGAGCTGCCAGACGGCGACGACTCTCCACCGCTCCTCGCCGGCCTTCTCCCGGTCGCGTCGAACAACTCGCTCTGGGCACGGCTGGTACACGCCGTCGATCACCGGAGCGTGGCGCCCCGCGCCCTCGCATCGCTGACGGTGTTTCGCGATCTCATTACTAGCCTCACCGCGATGGCCGCCCAGGAATCTGTTTCCATCACGCTCGGCAAGGTGCTCGACCAGAGCGGTTACCTGCAGGACCTTCGCGAAGAGCGAAGCGAGGAAGCCGAGAGCCGAATCGAGAACCTGGCCGAACTCGTGTCCGCGGCTCGCGAGTACGAAACCAGGAGTCCCGAGCCCTCGCTTGGTGGCTTCGTCGACCAACTGTCGCTGCTCTCGGATGTCGACGAGGAAGCAGGCTCCCGTAGCGCGCGCGTGCTGATGATGACGATGCACAGCGCGAAGGGGCTGGAGTTTCCGATCGTGATCATCGGCGGGCTCGAGGAGGGGCTGTTCCCGCACTCACGCTCCGCCGAGGATGAAGCGGAGCTCGAGGAAGAGCGGCGGCTCTGTTACGTCGGGATCACGCGCGCGCAAACGAGGCTGGTGCTGACGTCTGCCGCGCGGCGCCGGGTGTTCGGCGAGTACCACTCGACCGACGCGTCACGCTTCATCGACGAAATCCCCGCCGAGCTGATGGAGGAAGTGCCCTCCACGTTTGCCTCACCGCAGACGTCCTTTTCGCATTTCCGCGCCACGCCGTACGGCAAGGGTGGGGGATACCGGAAGGCCCGTGAAGAGCCGCCGGCGTACGCGTACGAGAACGAGGATCAATCCGTCCCCGGAGGGCTCAAGCCTGGACTGAGGGTGAAGCACCCGGCGTTTGGTGTCGGCACGGTCCTCAGCGTTGAGCCGCTGGACGACGACACGAAGCTCGTCGTCCGATTTGCGTCGGTGGGGCAGAAGACGCTCCGCGCGAAGTTCGCGAAGCTCGAAGTCGCTTAGGAGGTCGGCGCGTTGCCCGGCTGAATCCCGACAATCAGCCAGCGGCCTTCGGTGGTCTGGTCGCCCTGCTTCCCGACCGCACGCTGGAACGTGAAGACGAGCGCCTTGGGAACCGTCTGGCCGTCAGGGCTCTTCACCTGGGCGTTGACGGTCACCGCCTTCATCGCGACCTCGACCTCCATCTTCGAAATATCGGTGTCGTCGCGGCCAGGCGCTGACAAGCTGGCCACGGCTTGCTCCTGCTCGCTCGACAGCTTGGCGCGCGCTTCGTTGAGCCGCCGCGTCGAGACGGCCTGTTCCTCGCGCCACCGGGTCCAGGCGGTCTGAATCGCCGCGTCAGCTCCCTGCACCGTCTGCTTCTCCTGCTCCGCCTTCACGACACGCTGCAGGGCAGGGAAGTTGGCGTCCTGGTAGATCTTCTTCTGGTAGGCGAGCTCCGTGTCGTCAGCCTTGGCCTTCGCGACCGCCTCGGTGAGCTCGCGAATCGGCAGCGTGCGGCGCTGCTCGTCGCTGACGCTCACGATCGTGAAGTCCTCGACCGTGCCGTCGGTGCGCGGATCGAAGCGGACCGCGGAGAGGTTGCCGAGCGTGACGTTATCGCGCGTGCGCGCGGCGCGGAAGAAATTGGAGAGGATCTGCTGCTCGGGCGTGGCCGCGCCACCGCAGGACACGACCAACAGCGCGAGTGCGACAACGAGTCGTCGTGACATGCCGGCTCCTATTCTTCGCCAGTTGTTCCGGCATCATCGCCGGCTTGCTCAAGGGTGTCCTCGCCTGGTGCCACGTCCTGTTCGGCCAGGCGCGCGATCGACACCGCGCGGTCTTCGCCCTCGATGTCAATCAGCTTGACGCCCTGGGTCGCGCGTCCAATCGTGCGGACATCGCGCGCGGCCATGCGCAGCGTCTTGCCCTGCTCGGTAATCAGCATCAACTCGTCATCGTCGCTGACCTGCGTGATGCCGACGACCTTGCCATTCCGCTCCGACGTCTGGATGTTGATGATGCCGATCCCGCCGCGTGATTGCACGCGGTATTCGTCGAGCTCGGTCCGCTTGCCGTAGCCCTGTTCCGTCACGGTGAGGATGGTGCCGCCAGGCTTCAGGACCTCGATCGCGACCACCGCGTCGCCCTCGCGGAGCGAGATGCCGCGGACGCCGTACGCCGTGCGGCCCATCGACCGCACGTCGCCTTCCTCGAAACGGATCGCCATGCCGTCGCGCGTGCCGATGAACACTTCGCCCTTGCCGTCCGAGACCTGCACCTCCATCACGACGTCGCCCTCTTCGACGCCCATCGCGATGATGCCGCCGGCGCGAGGATTACTGAAGGCCGCGAGCTCCGTCTTCTTGACCACGCCGTTGCGCGTCCCCATGACGACGAACTTGTCGGCCTCGAATTCCTTGACCGCGATCGTCGCGGCGATGCGCTCGCCTTCTTCCATCGACACCAGGTTCGCGATCGCCTTGCCGCGGCCGTCGGGCCCGACGTCGGGGATCTCGTGGACCTTGAGCCAGTAGACGCGGCCGCGATCCGAAAAAATCATGATGTAGGCGTGCGTCGACGCGACGAAGAGATGGCTGACGAAGTCTTCTTCGCGGGTGCGCATGCCGATGCGGCCCTTGCCGCCACGGCGCTGGCTGCGGTAGTTCGTCACCGCGGTCCGCTTGATGTAGCCGGTGTTGCTCACCGTGATCGCCATGTCTTCTTCGGCGATCAGGTCTTCGATCCGGAACTCGCCTTCCTCGGCGAGGATCTGCGTCCGGCGATCGTCGCCGTACTTGTCCCTCACCCGGCGCAGCTCGTCGACGATGATCTGCATCACCAGCCGGTCGCTGGCGAGGATCGCCGTGAGGCGCTCGATCAGCTTCAGGAGCTCGGCGAGCTCGTCGAGGATCTTCTGCCGCTCGAGCCCGGTCAGGCGCTGGAGCTGCATGTCGAGAATTGCCTGCGCCTGGATCTGGCTCAGGGAAAACTGGGTCATCAGGCCGTCACGCGCTTCGGCGGGATTCTTCGCCGCGCGAATCAACGAGATTACCTGGTCGATGTGGTCGAGCGCGATCCTCAGGCCTTCGAGGATGTGGCGCCGCGCCTCCGCCTTGCGCAGCTCGTACTCCGTGCGCCGGCGGATGACCTCACGCCGGAACTCGACGAAGGTGTCGATGAACTCCACCAGCGGCAGCACCTTCGGCCGCCCGCCGACGATGGCGAGCATGATGATGCCGAAGCTGCTCTGAAGCGCGGTGTGCTTGTAGAGGTTGTTGAGGATGACGTCGGCGACCTCGCCCCGCTTCAGGTCGATGACAATGCGCATGCCGTCGCGATCCGACTCGTCGCGGATATCCGAGATGCCTTCGATGGTCTTCTCGCGAACCAGCTCCGCGATCCGCTCGATCAGGCGCGCCTTGTTGACCTGATACGGAATCTCGTCGATGACGATCGATTGACGGTCGCCCTTCTTCGAGGTTTCGATCTGGGTCTTGGCGCGCATGATGACCGAGCCGCGCCCGGTCAGGTAGGCCTGGTGAATGCCGTGGCGGCCGACGATGAAGCCGCCGGTCGGGAAGTCGGGGCCCTGGATCAGCTCGATCAGCTTTCGCTGACGGTCGAGGAGCGGGGGAGGCGCGTCGGATTGCGCGGTTTCAATCGTCCAGATCGCGGCGTCGATCACCTCGCGCATGTTGTGCGGCGGGATGTTCGTCGCCATGCCGACCGCGATGCCGGTCGAGCCGTTGACCAGCAGGTTCGGGTACGGCGCCGGCAGCACCGTGGGCTCCTCGGTCGTCTCGTCGAAGTTCGGAACGAAGTCGACGGTCTCCTTGTCGAGATCCGCCATCAGCTCTTCGGCCAGCGACTCCAGGCGTGCCTCGGTGTACCGGTACGCGGCCGGCGGATCGCCGTCGACCGATCCGAAATTCCCCTGGCCGTCGACCAGGGGATACCGCATGTTGAAGTCCTGCGTGAGCCTGACCAGCGTGTCGTACGCCGGGGCGTCACCGTGCGGATGGTAGTTGCCGATGACCTCGCCGACGATCTTCGCGCACTTGCGATAGGCGCGGTTGGACGCGAGTCCCATCTGGCGCATCGCGAACAGCACCCGGCGGTGGGCAGGCTTGAGTCCGTCGCGAATGTCGGGGAGCGCTCGTCCAATGATTACGCTCATCGCGTAATCCATGTACGAGCGTTTCATCTCGTCTTCGATATTGACGGGGATGTTGCTTGGTGCGGATGTGCTCATGAATTAGGTGCGCCGGGTCCGAAAGGACCCGGCCTGCGTGCGTGGGGCGCGTCCTTCGGGACCCGCCACATTAAACGTCGAGATTCCTCACGTCGAGCGCGTTGTCCTCGATGAACTTGCGGCGTGGTTCCACCTGGTCGCCCATGAGCGTGGTGAACATCTGGTCCGCTTCGGCATGGTCTTCGGCGCGTACCTGCATCAGCGTCCGGTTCTCCGGGTCCATGGTCGTGTTCCACAGGGTGTCAGGGTTCATTTCACCCAGGCCCTTGTAGCGGTTGACCGCCACGCCCTTCTTGCCAGCCGCGATGAAGAACTCGACGAAGTCGTTGATGTTCTCGAGCGTCGTGTCCGGGTCTTTGCGGGCGCGCCCGGCCGGCTTCGGTTCTGCCGCGAACTTGGTCGTGTCGTCGAGCGGTGCGCCGCCAATCGCCGTCTCGTCCGCGGCGGCGGTCGCCGTATCTTCGGTGACGTGATCGTCGGTCGACGAGTCGGTCGTCTTCACCACCACGGGGAAGGTGATGTCCTGGACTTCGCGATACGCCGCCAGCACGGTCCGGTACTCGCCGGAGGTGATGAAGTCGAGGCCGAGGCCGTAGGTGCGCGCGTAGCCTTGCGACCGATCCTCGATCGCGAGTGCGTAGACGTTGTGCTCATCGTCGCGGCTCACCGTGACGGTGCGCACGGGCGTCGTCATCCGCAGCGCGATGGTCTCGAGCTTTTCCTTCTGCTCGAAGAACGACCTGTCGCGCGCGCCGGCCTGGAGCAGTGCCACCACCAGGTCTGGCGGACTCCCACGCCGCGTGACCTGCTGCAGCAGCTTCCGATACGACATCATCCGCTGGAGCTGACGCTCGAGCGGTTCGCCGAACATCTCGCCGCCATCCGCCAGTTTCACGATGCGCGATTCAACCGCGCGCCTGATCAGGAAGCTCTCGAGGTCGTGCTCGTTCTTGATGAACGTTTCGGTGCGTCCGCGCTTGGCGCGGTAGAGCGGCGGCTGCGCGATGTAGATATGCCCGCGGTCGATCAGCGGCGCCATCTGCCGGTAGAAGAACGTGAGCAGCAGCGTGCGGATGTGCGATCCGTCCACGTCGGCGTCGGTCATGATGATGACGCGGTGGTAGCGGAGCTTCTCGATGTCGAAATCCTCGACGCCGATGCCGCAGCCGAGCGCCGCGATCATCGTCTTGATCTCGTCGCTGCCGAGCATCTTGTCGAAGCGCGCTTTCTCGACGTTGAGAATCTTGCCCTTGATCGGCAGGATCGCCTGGAAGCGTCGATCGCGGCCCTGCTTGGCTGACCCGCCGGCCGACTCACCTTCGACGATGTAGATTTCGCTGCGCGCGGGATCGCGTTCCTGGCAGTCGGCGAGCTTACCCGGCAGGCTGCTGCCGTCGAGCGCGCCCTTGCGGCGCACGAGGTCGCGAGCCTTTCGCGCCGCTTCGCGCGCCCGCGCCGCGTCGACGGACTTGCCGATCACCTTCTTGGCGACCGCCGGGTTTTCTTCCAGGTACTGCCCAAGCTTGTCGTTGATGATCGCCTCGACGATGCCCTTGACCTCGGTGTTACCGAGTTTCGTCTTGGTCTGACCTTCGAATTGCGGCTGCGGGATCTTCACGCTGACGACCCCGGTGAGGCCTTCGCGGATGTCGTCGCCGCTAATGTTGGCGTCTTTCAGGTCCTTCGCGAGGTTGCTCTTCGCCGCGTACGCATTGATCGTGCGGGTCAGCGCCGAGCGGAACCCGGAGAGGTGCGTGCCGCCTTCGTGCGTGTTGATGTTGTTGGCGAAGGAGAAGACCAGCTCCGAGTAGCTGTCGTTCCACTGCAGGGCAATTTCGGCGTCGATGCCGTCCTTGTTGCCCTTCATGAAGATCGGCTTGTCGTTGACGACCGCCTTGTTCTTGTTCAGGTGCTGCACGAAGGAGACGATGCCGCCCTCGTACTGGAACTTGTGGCTCTTGCCGTCGCGCTCGTCGTCGATGGTGATGAGGATGCCGCCGTTGAGGAACGCGAGCTCGCGCAGCCGCTGCGCCAGCGTGTCGAAGCTGTATTCAACGGTTTCGAAGATCTGGGGATCGGCCCTGAAGGTGACCTTGGTGCCGCGCCGCTGCGTGGTGCCGGTGTTCAGGAGATCCGCGATCGGCACACCGCGTTCGTAGCTCTGTTGATAGACCTGGCCGTCGCGCCAGATTTCGAGGTCGAGGCGCTCCGACAACGCGTTCACGACGGACACGCCGACACCGTGCAGACCGCCGGAGACCTTGTAGCTGTCGTTGTCGAACTTGCCGCCGGCGTGCAGCACCGTCAGGACGACTTCCGCCGCCGACTTGCCGCTCGAGTGCATCTCGGTGGGGATGCCGCGGCCGTTGTCGATCACCGTGATCGAGTGGTCGATATGAATCGTGACGTTGATTTGATCGCAGTAGCCGGCGAGCGCCTCGTCGATCGAGTTGTCGACGATCTCGTAGACCAGGTGGTGGAGACCGGGCGCGCCCGTCGAACCGATGTACATGGCGGGACGCTTACGCACCGCCTCAAGGCCTTCGAGAACCTTGATTTTGTCCGCGCCGTAGTCACCGGCTGAGCCGTTCCCGTTCGGACCCGCAGCGGAAGGAGTATCGGGTGTGAGGAGGGGTTCGGTCTGCTGATCCTGCTGTTCCGGATGTTCCACTCGTGTCCTTAAATCAAATCCTCATCGGCATGATCACGTAGGTGTAGTCGTAACCCTGCGCGCCGACGGGCTTCATCACGGCCTGGCTGACTTCGTCCTTGAGCGAGAGGGAGACGATGTCGGTCTCGACGACGTTGAGAAAGTCCAGGACGTATTGCGCGTTGAAGGAGATGGTCATCGCCGTGCCCGCGTAATCGACGGGCAACTGCTCGCGTGCCTCGCCGAACTCGGAGCTGCTCGACGTCACTTCAACCTTGCCTTTTTCGATCTCGAACTTCACCGCACGGGAGCGTTCGTTCGAGAGCAGGGCGACGCGCTTGACCGCGTTGGTCAGCCGCTCACGTTCGAATTCAATGTCCTTGTCGTTGCCCTTCGGGATGACGCGTTCGTAGGCGGGGAACTGCCCGTCGATCATCCGCGAAATCAGCATCCGGGATCCCACCTCGAAGAACAGGTGGTTCTCGCCGGCCTCGAACATGATGTCGCCTTCGCCTTCCGCGAGGAGCTTCCCGAGCTCGAGCAGCGTCTTCTTCGGCAGGATGACGCCGCGCTCCTCGGTGATACCGACCTCGTGCTTCACCTCGACCAGCGCCAGGCGATGGCCGTCGGTCGCCACCAGCGTCAGGCTGTCAGGCTTCAACACGAATTTCGCGCCGTTGAGAAAATACCGGGTGTCTTCGCCGGTGATCGCGAACTGCGTCTTCGCGACCATTTCCTTGAGCGCGTTGCGCGGCAGCGATGCGCGCCCTTTACCGGTGGCATCCGGGAGCGTTGGAAAATCTTCACGGGGCAGTGTCTGCATCCGCGAATCGAATCGATCCGCGGCGACCTTGACGCCGTTCTTGTCTTCCTCGATGCGCACGTCCGTTTCCGGCAGCGCTTTCACGATCTCGAACAGCTTCTTCGCCGGGAGCGTCAATGAGCCGCTCTTCGCGACCGTCGCTGCGCATCGGCTCCGCAACGCAACCTCGAGATCCGTCGCGAGCATACGAATCTCATCGCCCTTGGCTTCAATCAACACGTTCGCGAGAATCGGAATCGTGTTCTTGCGTTCCACGATGCCCTGGAAAAGTTGCAGTTCTCGCAGAAGCTCATTCTTCCGGACAACGAGTTCCATAGACTTGTGGTGACCTCGACGGCGGAGCGGGGGTCCGCTGCTTAACGGATCCTGTTAACAGGAAAGAAGAAGAGATAAAGAATTATACAGAATATAAGGTGCTGTGCAAAACACTTAATACGCCTGTTAGTGCTTGACTATCAATAATTTAGAGTGTGAATATTCGAGCCTTTAGGGCAGCCCAGACCTGCGCGGAATCTGTGCGGTTTCAAGCCCAGTCTAATCATGCACAGCCGCTGTTAATCCTGGCCTGTGGACGGCTTCGGATTCAGTGGAATGACTCAAGGAAATTTGCGATGAGGCTGTTGAAAACTCCATCGCGTTTTCGCATCTCCTCGACCTTTTTGATCGAATGAATCACCGTCGAGTGATGCTTGCCGCCGAAGCTGCGGCCTATCTCCGGAAGCGATGCGTGCGTCAGGTGTTTACAGAGATACATCGCGATTTGACGAGGCATGGCGATCGACTTTGAGTTATTCCTCGACTTCAACTCGCCCATCTTGAGCTGGTAATAGTCCGACACGAACTTCTGAATCGACTCGATGTTGACCGCGCGGCCCTCGGGGTCGATCACGTTCTTCAATACTTCCTGCGTCAACTCCAGGGTCAGTTCACGCCCCGTCAGCGAGGCATACGCGATCAGTCGAATGAGCGAGCCTTCGAGCTCGCGGATGTTCGACTTGATGCGTCCAGCGATATACATGGCGACCGCGTCGGGCAGTGGAACCGCTTCGGATTCAGCTTTTCGCTTGAGAATCGCGACTTTTGTTTCGATGTCTGGCGGCTGGATGTCGGCGATCAGTCCCCACTCGAACCGCGAGCGCAAGCGTTCTTCGAGCGCGGGGATTTCGTTTGGCGGGTGATCGCTGCTCAGCACGATTTGCTTCTGCGCGTCGTACAACGCGTTGAACGTGTGGAAGCACTCGGTCTGCGTGCCGTCCTTGCCAGAGACGAACTGGATGTCGTCGACGAGCAGCACGTCGACGCTGCGATAGCGTTCGCGAAAATCCAGGATCCGATCGTAGCGGAGCGCGTTGATCATTTCGTTCATGAAGCGCTCCGACGAAATGTAGGTGAGCTTCAATCCCGGATCGTGCTGAAGCACGTACTGACCAATCGCGTGCATCAGGTGCGTCTTGCCTAGACCCACCCCGCCGTAAATGAACAGCGGGTTGTAGGAGCGCGATGGCGCTTCGGCCACGGCGCGGCACGCCGCGTGAGCAAACTGATTCGATGGGCCGACGATGAAGGTGTCGAAGGTGTAACGGAGGTTGAGCCCGGCCGGCGTGGTCGAGGGCACCGGCACGGATACCTCAAGCTCAGCCTGGGTCACCGGCGGCGCCTCGTCAAGCACCGACGCCGGGAGTGCCGTTCCCTCAGCCACGAAGACCAGGGACGCATCGGGACGCCGGACTTCGACCAGGGCCTCGGAGAGCACGACGGAGTAGTGCTTGGTCAGCCAGTCTTTGAAGAGCGAATTCGGCACCCGCACCGTGATAGAGGCCCCGTTGTCGGCGACAAACGCCGTCGGCTTGAACCAGGTGTAGAAGCTGTGCCGGTTAACCTTGGTTTCGATCCGGGTGAGGATTTGGTCCCAGATGCTGGCGTTCATGACGATATTCCGAGCGATCCCCGTGTAAATACAGGCCAAAAAAACGCGAGTTTCCTCTGAGAAACCCCGCTTCGCCCCGCTTTCCCACAGTGTTTTCCACAGTTGTGGAAAACTTGGGGGGAGAAACCGAATGACCTATTCAGGGCTCATCCGCTCGCCCTTCGACACGGGACCCGCGACTGTAGCACGTCCCTGAAACGATCCTCGCGTTGACACCCTGAACAAGGGCCGACTAGTATTGAAAGTTCCGCTCACGCGATTAGGAGATCATGAAGGGCAAGCGCACTTACCAACCAAATAAACGTCGCCGCGCGAAGACGCACGGCTTCCGCATCCGCATGTCGACCAAGAACGGCCGCATTGTCCTCAAGCGACGCCGTGCAAAGGGCCGCAAGCGGCTGACTGTCGCCGACGAAGGGTAAGGTCGCGGTGCCATGAGCGGGCTAGGTCTGGCGGTTGCCGAGCGCATCCGCCGCAGGCCCGAATTCGAGCGCATCTACAAGGATGGCGCTCGGATCCATGGACGCTTCATGACCCTGTTCGTGCTGCCAAATGGCGGGACTGCGCCTCGTTTCGGCGTGGCCGCTACGCGGAAACTCGGGCCGGCCGTCGTTCGGAACCGCGCCAAACGCCTCGCCCGAGAGATGTTCAGGCGCCATAAAGTCGCCGCCGGCCTCGACATTGTCGTCGTGCCGCGCCGGGAAATGCTCGATGCCCCCTTCGCCAGCCTCGAAGCCGATTACCACGCCGTTCTCGAGCGCCACAGCCGGGAGCGTCCGCGGCCCGGTACGGCTCAACGCCGGCCCGACCGCAGCCATCGTCCTCGTCCTGCTGCGAGGGTATAAGGTCTTTATTTCACCACTATTTACGGGATGCTGCCGGTTTGAGCCGTCGTGCGCGGACTATATGTCCGAGGCCGTGGCGCTGCACGGCGCCCCACGCGGCGTCTGGCTGGGGCTTCGCCGTCTCGCGCGCTGCCTGCCCTTCGGCGGGCACGGCTTCGACCCGGTTCCCCGGGCCTAGAAAGAGTCAATGGAACGCAGGGTCCTGATCGCGGTTTTCCTCTCATTCCTGGTGCTGTACGGGTACCAGACGTTCTTCGTCCCGCCGGCTCAGCCTCAGCCAGCCAGCACGGCCCAGCCCGCCGCCGCAGCGTCGGCCACCACTGCGGCCAGTGCGGCGGCAGGAGCAGCCGCAACCCCTGCGACACAGCCAGCCTCACCAGCATCGGCCGAGGCGCCCGCGCCGGCAGCGGTCACGACCGAGGCAGGCGAGCGCACCATCGTGGTCAACACCGCGACCGTCGAAGCCACGCTCTCGAACCAGGGCGGACGCGTGTTGTCCTGGCGGCTCAAGGACTACAAGGACGACCGGGGTGAGCCTCTCGATCTCGTCCCCTCCAACGTTCCCGCCACTGAACCGAAGCCGTTCTCGCTGCAAGTGAACGACGACCAGATCACCAACCGCCTCAATTCGGCGATCTATCGCGTGTCGGGCGATGCCGGCGGACGCGTCGATGCGACGAAGAGCGCGGCAACGCTCGTCTTCGAATTCGAGGATGCATCCGGCCTTCACGCGCGCAAGGAATTTCGATTCGAGCCGAGCGACTACATCGTGAGCTTTTCTGCGGCCGTCACCAACAGTGGCACCGCGCTGAATCCCTCCGTCGCGTGGGGTCCGGGACTCGGCGACGTCGGCGCGACGTCGGGCGGAGGCAGTTTCTTCACCGGCAACTACGTGCAGCCGCCGCAGGCGATCTACCACCGCGAGGGCAAGGTCGAGCGGATTGCGGCGGGCGAGCTGGCCGAAGCGCCGGCGCATGAAGGGCAGTTCCGATTCGTCGGCATCGACGATCACTATTTCCTCGCCGCGGCCGTGAATCCCGGCCAGGCGCGCGCAGAGTTTCGTCCCCTGACGCTGCCGATACCGGGCACCGACACCCAGCGGCAACTGCTCGCGCAGACGCTGCGATTCCAGCAACCGCCGCAGAACATCCGCTTCTTCGTGGGACCGAAGCAATTCGAGCTGTTGAAGACAGTCGACGCCGAGCTCGTGCGCGCGATCAACTACGGGATGTTCGGCTTTCTCGCGGTGCCGTTGCTCAGCGCGCTCAAGTGGATCTTTGCCTTTGTCGGCAACTACGGCTGGTCGATCATCGTCCTCACCATCCTGATCAACATGGCGATCTTCCCGCTGCGCCACAAGAGCGTGGTGTCGATGCGAAAGATGCAGCAGTTGCAGCCGCAGTTGAAGGCCATCCAGGACCGCTACGCCGGACTGAAGGTCACTGATCCGGCGCGGCAGAAGATGAATACGGAGGTGATGAACCTCTATCGCGAGCGCGGAGTGAATCCGGCGAGTGGCTGCGTGCCGATGCTGCTGACGCTTCCGGTGCTGTTTGCGTTCTACTCGCTCCTCTCACAATCGATCGAGCTGCGCGGTGCCAGCTTCGGCTTGTGGCTGCACGATCTCTCGGTGCCCGATCCGTACTACATCACCCCGATCATGATGGGCGCGACGATGTTCTGGCAGCAGAAGATCACGCCGACGTCAGCCGATCCCGCCCAGCAGAAGATCATGATGTTCATGCCGCTGATGTTCAGCTTCATGTTCCTGCGGGCGCCCAGCGGTCTCGTCGTCTACTGGTTCATCAGCAACCTGTGGGCAATCGGGCAGCAGTACTTCACCAATTGGTGGATCGGACCGGCACCCGTGCAGACGGTACGGCCACCGGCCGAGCGCAAAGTGAAGAGCGTCGGCGCGGGCCGCACGCCAGAAGCAGACGGAAAAGCATAGGTATCGATACAGATGTCTCTGACAGAGCAGATCACCGGGTTCGTCCAGAACGTCGTCGACGCCATGGGTCTGACACTGACCCCGCGCATCGAGGAAACGCCCGACGGCACGCACATCAACCTTGAAGGGGAGGATGGCGGCGTGCTCGTGCGGCGCGGAGGCGAGGGGCTGCAGGCGCTGCAACACCTGGTCGCGACGGCGTTTCGCAAACAACTCGGTGACGACAACCGCATCGTCGTCGACTGCAACGGCTTCCGCCGCGACAAGGACGCGGAGCTGAAGCAGATGGCGCGCTTTATCGCCGGCAAAGTGCTGTCGAGCGGCATCCCGCAGGAGATGGGCCCGCTTAATCCATACGAACGCCGGATTGTCCACCTGACGATCGCCGAGGATCCAAAGGTCACGTCAGAGAGCATCGGCGACGCCTTCATGAAAACGGTCATCATCTCGACGAAGAACTAGTTCGAATCTCGTCTGGCCCGTGATGTTTTCTCCGGACGATTCGATCGTTGCGATCGCAACTCCGCCGGGGCGCGGCGGAATCGGCGTCGTTCGCATCAGCGGTCCGTCGGCGTCCGAGATCGCCGGCAAAGTCCTCGAGCGGGACGCGCCATTGCAGCCGCGCTTCGCGACCTTTCTGTCAGCGCGCGCGATAGACGAAGTCATCGCCACCTACTTTCCCGCGCCGCATTCCTACACCGGCCAGCACGTCGTCGAGATCAGCGCGCACGGAAATCCCGTGGTGCTCGACGCGATCGTGCGTTGCGCGATCGACGCCGGCGCCAGGCTCGCCGAACCGGGCGAGTTCACGCTGCGCGCATTCCTGAACGGCAAGCGCGATCTCATACAAGCCGAGGCGGTGGGTGACTTGATCGCGGCTGCCACACCGCTCCAGGCACGCGTCGCGTTCGATCAACTCGAAGGCACGCTGACGCGCCGCATCGCGGCGATCGACGCGGAGCTCTACGATCTGGTCGCGCGGCTCGAGGCGTCGCTCGACTTTCCCGACGAGGGCTACCACTTCATCGAAGCGTCGCACACGGCGCAGCGCATCAACGGTGTGATTGAAGGTCTCGATCAGCTGCTTGGTGATGCGAGGCAGGGCCGGATGATCCGCGAGGGCGCGACGGTGGTGCTCGCTGGAAGGCCAAATGTTGGTAAGTCTAGTATATTCAACGCTTTAGCAGGACACGACAGGGCGATAGTCACGGAGGTTCCTGGCACCACGCGCGACCTGGTGACGGAGCGGATCGATCTTGGCGGGTTGCCACTCACCCTGGTCGATACTGCCGGCTGGCGCGCGACGTCCGACATCGTCGAGCGCGAAGGGGTCGCGCGCGGGTCGCAGGCGCGCGACGTCGCCGATCTAGTGATCGTCGTGCTCGATCGCAGCGAACCGATTGCGACTGAAGACGAAGAACTGCTCGAGCAAACGACGACGCGCAACCGCATCGTCGTTGCGAACAAGAGCGACCTTGCTGCCACGGTCCGCGTGAAGGCGGACACTACGTACGACGCGGACCGTACGTACGACAATGAATCGCCGTCTTCCCATTCGTACGTAGTGTCCGGCTTCACGCGGACCGTGGATACCGACGTCTGCGTGTCTGCCCTGACAGGGTCTGGCGTGAGTGAATTGCGCAAGGCGATCGTCGCCGCGCTGACCGGCCAGGACTCACTGCGCGACACGGCGGCGATCTCGAACACGCGTCACATCGTGCTGATCAACGCCGCGCGCGCATGTCTGGTCGCCGCGCACGAGGCGGCGGCCGCGGAAGATACGCCGGAAGAATTCCTGCTCACGGACCTGCAGGCCGCGCGCTCGCACCTCGACGAGATCGTGGGCGTGCGCACGAGCGACGACCTGCTCGAGCACATCTTCGCCAACTTCTGCATCGGGAAATGAGCGAACGCTTCGACGTCGTCGTCATCGGCGCGGGGCATGCGGGCGTTGAAGCCGCGTATGCGGCGGCGCGGCTCGGATGCAGCGTGGGTCTCTGCACGCTCTCGCGGGATACGGTCGCGCACATGCCGTGCAATCCGGCGGTAGGGGGCACGGCGAAGGGTCACCTGGTTCGAGAGATCGATGCGCTGGGCGGCTTGATGGGGATGGCGATCGACGCCACCGGCATCCAGTTCAAGTTGCTCAATCGAAGCCGCGGTCCAGCCGTGTGGTCGCCCCGGGCGCAGGCCGATAAGCGGCGCTACTCCGAGTGGGTGGCTGCGGTCCTCGAGCGGGAGCCGAATATCACCTGGATCGTCGGCAAGGCCGGACGCATCCTCGTCGAGCACGGCCGGGTGACTGGCATTGCGATGGAGGAGGGCGATCGCTACGAGTGCGGCGCCCTCGTGATTACCACCGGCACCTTTCTCAACGGGCTCATTCACATTGGTCCGGAGCAGCGACCCGCTGGGCGCCACGGCGAGCCACCCTCTCGAGAGCTGGCCGATTCAATCAGGTCCTTCGAGTTTGAGGTTGGCCGGCTGAAGACCGGAACACCGCCGCGCCTGGATCGCCGAACCATCGACTTCGCCGGTTCGGTGGCCTCTGGCGTGTTCGTGGAGGAGCGGGGCGACGCCGTGCCCGTGGCGTTTTCGTTTGCGACGACGACTCCGCCGCGCAACCAGATCGAATGCTGGCTGCTGCACACCAACGAGCGGGTGCGTGAGCTGGTCAAAGAGAATCTCCCTCTCAGCCCGCTCTACAACGGCCAGATTCAGGGAATCGGACCGCGCTACTGTCCGTCGCTCGAGGACAAGATCATGCGGTTCCCGGATCGGGAGCGCCACCAGATCGATCTCGAGCCCGAGGGGTTGGACGTCGACGAGATCTACGTGAACGGGTTCTCGATGTCGCTTCCGCGCGAGGTGCAGGAGCGGCTGGTCCAGGCGCTGCCCGGCCTCGAGGACGCGCGGATGCTGCGTCCCGGATACGCCGTCGAGTACGACTTCGTCCAGCCGACCGAGCTCCGCTCCACGCTCGAGACGCATCGCGTGCGCGGGTTGTTCTTCGCGGGCCAGATCAACGGAACCTCCGGCTACGAAGAGGCTGCCGCTCAGGGCATCGTTGCCGGGATCAACGCCGCGGCCACCGTCCGCGGAGAGCCTGATTTCACCCTCGGACGAGACGAGGCCTACATCGGCATCCTGGTGGACGACCTCGTCACGCGCGGCTGCCTCGAGCCCTACCGGATGTTCACCTCGCGGGCTGAGCACCGCCTCCTCCTGCGTATCGACAACGCGGACCTGCGGCTGACGCCCCTCGGGCGGCGAATTGGGCTCGTGGACGACGACCGGTGGGCGAGGTTCGAGGCGCGGCGCTCGCGCTACGATCGAAATGTGACGCGGCTCGGCGAGACGATGGTGCGGAGCGAGCGGGGAGATCGGCTGACGGCCGCGACGCTACTCCGCCAGCCGGCGGTGCGGCTGGATGCGTTGCTCACCCAAGGGGCGGTGGCGCTCGACCTCGATGAGTCGACCCGCGCGCTGGACATCGCGAGCTTGGAGAACGAGGTCAAGTACGCCGGCTATCTCAAGCAGGAGGCCTCGCGAGCGGAACGGTCGCGGCGCGACGAGCGACGGCGCATTCCAGAGGGATTCCCGTTTGCGCGCGTTCCGGGCCTGTCACGGGAGGCGGTGCAGCGTCTTTCGCAAGTGCGGCCGGAGACTCTGGGTCAGGCCTCACGGATTCCGGGGATGACGCCCGCAGCGGTGGCCGTTCTCGGCGTCTTCCTCGGCCGTGCCCTTGAATAGCCGCGAGTTTCAAGACCGCCTCGCCCGGCGCGCGCGGCGGGCAGGCGTCTCCGTACCGGCGGAGCTCGGCGCCAAGCTTGAAACCTACTACCGTCTGCTCGCCACCTGGAATCGCAAGATCAACCTGACCGCGCTGAATCTGACCGATCTCGGTCCGGAGGACATCGACCGCCTCCTTATTGAGCCCCTCGTCGCGGCGAAGCATGTACCCGCGACAACCAGGCGGATGATCGACCTGGGGACCGGCGGCGGTTCTCCGGCGCTGCCGATGGCCTTGGCGGTGCCTGGTGCGCACCTCCTGATGGTCGAGTCGAAGACTCGGAAGTCCGTGTTTCTGCAGGAGGCGGTTCGCGCGCTCGAACTGGACGCTGGGGTAGCGACCGCCCGCTTCGAAGAGTTGCTCGCCAAGCCCGAGCTGCATGAGGCGCACGATCTGGTGACTATCCGGGCAGTGCGTATCGAGGCTCGAGTACTGATGAGCATCCAGGCGTTCGCTCGGCCTGGCGGATTGGTGTTTCTGTTCCGCGGAGCGGCTGGCGATTCGGCTGAAACCGTCATCCCGCCACTGGTATGGCAAGCCACGTATCCCCTAGTTGAAAGCCTCCGCAGCCGCCTTGTTGTGCTTGAGAAACGCCCTACCAGTAGAGGTGTTCCACGTGGAACACCAGATTAGATTCGTTGTTTGTTCGTGTTCCACGTGAAACATCGGACTTGACGCGGATCCTCATCAGTACTAAAGTCTGTCTCACTGGCTCTGGCGCCTCAAGTGCCGAGCACAATGTGGTCACATGACAGAAACAAGTTGTCGCATCCTCGCCGTCGCCAATCAAAAAGGTGGCGTCGGTAAGACCACCACCGCCATCAATCTCGCCACGTCGATTGCGCTCGCGGGACAACGCGTTCTGCTCGTCGATATGGACCCGCAGGGCAACCTCACCAGCGGCGTCGGTCTCAGGGGACAACGCGCGGCGGACGGGACGGTCTACGAAGCGCTGGTGACCGACGGAAATCCCGTCGGCTTCGTCCTGCCGACGGCCATCGAGCGCCTGTGGCTCATGCCAGCCGATCGTCAGCTCACCGGTGCCGAGATCGAGTTGGTCACGATGGAAGAGCGCGAGCGTCGACTCCAGCAGGTGCTCGACCCGCTGCGGAGCGAGTTCGATTACATCTTCATCGACTGCCCGCCCTCACTTGGACTGCTCACGCTGAACGCACTCGTCGCGGCCGACGGCGTACTGATTCCGCTGCACTGCGAATATTTCGCGCTGGAAGGACTCGCGGATCTCGTCGGCACGGTGCGACGCGTGCGAGCCGTGCTGAATCCGACTCTCGAGATCGAAGGCGTGGTGCTGACCATGTACGACGATCGGACCAACCTCGGTCAGTTAGTCGCGCGAGAAGTGCGCGACTTCTTCAAGGACAAAGTCTTCAACACGATCATCCCGCGCAACGTGCGGCTCGGCGAGGCGCCCAGCCACGGCATGCCCGCGATCGTCTACGACCTGAAATCGCGCGGCGCCGCCGCGTATATCGCGCTCGCGAACGAGATGCTGGCGAGACACGCGGCGTAGCCCCGCGAAGGAGTATCCATGGACCGTCGCCCCGCACTTGGCAAGGGACTGAGCGCGCTTATTCCCGATGCGCCAGAGCCGCCCCGCCAGGGCGCGTTCGAAGTCGACATCGATCGTCTCTCACCCAGCGAGCAGCAGCCGCGCGTGCTGATGGACGACGCCAAGCTCGACGAGCTGACGCAGTCGATCAAGGCGAACGGCATCATTCAACCGATCCTGGTGCGGCGCATGGGAAGTGCCTATCGCATCATCGCCGGTGAACGCCGATGGCGCGCGGCGCAGCGCGCCGGCCTCCTCAAGGTTCCGGTCGTCGTCCGCGACGTGCCCGAGGGATCCGAGCAGCAGCTCCTCGAGCTCGCGCTCGTCGAAAACATCCAGCGCGAAAACCTCAATCCCGTCGACGAGGCGCTCGCGTATCAACGGCTCGCCGATGACTTCGCGCTCACGCAGGATCAAATCGCCGCGGCCGTCGGCAAGGATCGCAGCTCCGTGGCGAACTTCATGCGCTTGCTGAAGCTGCCAGAGGAAGTGCGAGGAGACCTGGCGGCCGGCGCCCTGTCGATGGGGCATGCCCGCGCATTGCTGGGCCTCACGGACGCGGCGGCGCAGCGTCAGGCCGCGAGGGAAGTGATCGCCCGGTCGCTCTCGGTCCGCGATACCGAAGCCCTGGTCAAGAAGATGGCGACGACGCCCGGGGCCGCCCGCCCGGCGAAAAGCGAGCCACCGCCCCCCGACGTCCATACCCGCGCCGCGGAAGACCGCCTGCGCTTCGCCCTGGGCACGAAGGTGCGAATTGCCCGCAAAAAGCAGGGCGGAACCATCGAAATCGCCTTCGGTTCAGAAGCCGAACTGAATCGAATTTACGAACAATTGACAGATCGTCCGACTCAGTCCTGATGACTGAGGCCTAACACAGACTTCACCCGTTTCCCCTGTCCCATTCTCCCCGGTCCATATGGTATAAACAGACGTTTGTACCATTCAGGTACAAGCTCGTAGTGAGTCCCATCCCTCTCGGAGGCGGTCAGTAATGAGCACCCGTGCGTCGGCAGCCCGCTATGCGCGAGCTTTGCTCGACGTCGTCATCAAGGAAAGCAATCCCGAGCAGGTCGAACAGGAGTTGGCGGCGTTCGCCGATCTCTTCGTTCAGAACCCGAACCTTGAGAAGGCGCTCACCAATCCCGCCGTGCCGGTCAGCGGCAAGGTCGGCATCGTGAAGGAGCTCGCGGCCCGGCTCACGCTGTCGCCACCGCTGGGTAAGCTCCTGCTGATGCTCGCCGCGCGCGATCGTCTGGTGATCGTCCCGGATCTGGTCACGGTCTACCGCGATCGCCTGATGGACTACCGGCAGGTCGTGCGCGCGGATATCACGACCGCGGAACCGCTCGACGAGGCGAGGGCCGCGCAGCTCAAGGAACGGCTCGCCACGCTGACGGGGCGAACGGTGATGATGACGACCAGGGTCGATCCGTCGATCATCGGCGGCCTCGTCGCGCGGGTCGGAAGCACGGTGTACGACGGCAGCGTCGCGACACAACTCCACAGAATCAAGAACAGACTTCGCAGCGCCGTCTAACCGGCCGCGCAGGAAGAAACGATGGATATCAGAGCCGACGAAATTTCAAAGCTGATTCGTGACCAGATCGGCAGCTATGCCGTCGAGGTCGACGTCGCCGAAGTGGGCAGCGTCATCTCGATTGGTGACGGTATCGCCCGCGTGCACGGCCTCGAGCGCGCGATGGCGGGCGAGATGATTGAGTTTCCGCACGAGGTGTTCGGCATCGCGCTCAACCTCGAAGAGGACAGCGTCGGCACCGTGCTGCTCGGCGACTACACGGCGATCAAGGAAGGCGACATCGTCAAGCGCACGGGCCGCATCATCTCGGTGCCGGTTGGCGACGCGATGCTCGGACGCGTGGTCAACGCGCTCGGCCAGCCGATCGACGGCAAGGGTCCGATCCAGACCAAGGAGTTCCTGCCGATCGAGCGCATCGCCCCCGGCGTCGTGGAGCGGCAGCCGGTGAAGGAGCCGCTGCAGACCGGTCTCAAGGCGATCGACGGCATGGTGCCGATCGGCCGCGGCCAGCGCGAGTTGATCATCGGTGACCGCCAGACGGGCAAGACCGCCGTCGCGGTGGACGCGATCATCAACCAGCGCGGCAAGGACGTGATCTGCATCTACAACGCGATCGGGCAGAAGCAGTCGACCGTCGCGCAGGTCGTTCGCACGCTCGAAGAGAACGACGCGATGAGCTACACCATCGTCGTCGCCGCGACCGCATCGGATCCCGCGCCGATGCTGTACATCGCGCCGTACTCGGCGTGCGCCATTGGTGAGTTCTTTCGCGACAGCGGCCGCCACGCGCTGGTCGTGTACGACGACTTGTCGAAGCACGCGCAGTCGTATCGTGAGATTTCGCTGCTCCTGCGGCGTCCGCCCGGCCGCGAGGCGTACCCTGGCGACGTCTTCTACCTGCACTCACGCCTGCTGGAGCGCGCGGCGAAGTTGAGCAAGGAACTCGGCGGCGGATCGCTGACGGCGCTGCCGATCATCGAGACGCAGGCGGGCGACCTCTCGGCCTACATCCCGACCAACGTCATCTCGATCACCGACGGCCAGATCTTCCTGGAAAGCGACTTGTTCCACCAGGGCATCCGCCCGGCGATCAACGTCGGCAACTCGGTGTCGCGCGTCGGCGGCTCGGCGCAGATCAAGGCGATGCGGCAGGTTGCCGGATCGCTCCGGTTGGACCTCGCGCAGTACCGCGAGCTCGCGGCGTTCGCGCAGTTCGGCAGCGACCTCGACAAGGGCACGCAGGCGCAGCTCAATCGCGGCCGGCGCCTCGTCGAGATCCTGAAGCAGCCGCAGTATCAGCCGGTCCCGGTCGAGAAGCAGGTCGCCATCATCTACGCGGCGACCAAAGGCCACCTCGACCCGGTGGCGATCGAGAACGTGCACCGCTACGAGGAAGGGCTGTTCCGTTTCCTCGAGGCGCGCCATCCGCAGATCCTCTCCGGCATCGCCGACAAGAAGATCATGGACGACGAGCTGAAGGCGGCGCTCGAGGCGGCGCTCAAGGAATACACCCAGCAGTTCGTGGCGACGACGCAGGCGGCAGCAGCGGCGGTCGTTTAGGCGCAATGCCATCACTGATCGATCTCCGGCGCCGGATCCGCGCGGTCAAGTCGACGCAGCAGATCACCAAGGCGATGAAAATGATCGCGGCCTCGCGCCTCAAGCGCGCACAGGACCGCGTGGTCGCGGCGCGTCCATTCGCGCAGCGCATGGCGCGGGTGCTCAACAGCCTGGTCTCGCGGGTTGAACAGGATGCGCACCCGCTGCTCCGCGCGCCCCAACCGGGCGGCCGCTCCCTGCTGATCGTGATCACCGCCGATCGCGGCCTCTGCGGCAGCTTCAACTCGAACGTCCTGAAGGCGGCCGGGCAATTCATCGTCACCGAAGGCAAAGATCCACAGGTGGCGCTCGGACTGATCGGCCGCAAAGGCCGTGACTTCTTCCGCCGCCGCGGGTTCGACGTCCTCTACGAGCAGACCGGCATCTTCCAACGGCTGGCGTTTGCGCACGCGGCCGAGCTCGCCAACGCCGCGATCGAAGCATTCACATCGGGCCAGGTGTCGAGCGTCTACCTGGTCTACAACGAGTTCAAGTCGGTGATGACGCAGCGCATCGTCGTCGAGCGGCTGCTGCCGATCCCCCGGCTCGAGCCGGAGGCTGCCGCCAAGGCCGATACCGGCCCGACGATCGACTATCTATACGAGCCGGCGCCCGAAGAAATCTTCAAGGAACTGATACCGCGTCACGTGCAGATTCAGGTCTACCGGGCGCTCCTCGAATCGAACGCCGCGTTCTATGCCGCGCAGATGACGGCGATGGACGCAGCGACCCGCAACTCGGCGGAGATGATCGAGAACCTCACGCTGTATATGAACAAGGTCAGGCAGGCGGCCATCACGCGCGAAATCATCGAAGTGGTTTCCGGCGCGTCCGCCACTTAAGAAGGGCTCAGGGCCCCCGGCCCCAGGCCTCAGGAACAGGAATCAGCATGGCGACCGTAGCAGCAGCACAACGCATCGGCAAGGTGGTCCAGGTCATCGGACCGGTCATCGACATTGAATTTCCGGACGAGCTGCCGGAGATCTACAACGCGGTCCGCGTTGTCTCCGACGGTAGCGACGGCAGCGCGAAGATCGACGTCGTGGCCGAAGTGGAGCAGCACCTCGGTGAAAAGCGCGTGCGCGCGGTGGCGATGAAGGCCACCGATGGCATGACGCGCGGGATGAAGGTGATCGATACGGGATCGGCGATCACGGTGCCGGTGGGACCGGCCACGCTCGGGCGGGTGCTGAACGTGCTCGGCGAGCCGGTGGACTTCCCGGATCGTCCGGTGGAATCGAAGGAGCGCTGGCCGATCCATCGCCCTGCGCCGACGCTCGAGGATCAGTCGACCGAGCTGAAGATGTTCGAGACGGGCATCAAGGTGATCGACCTGCTCGAGCCCTACCTGCAGGGCGGCAAGATCGGATTGTTCGGCGGCGCAGGCGTCGGCAAGACCGTCATCATCATGGAGCTGATTCACAACATCGCCTTGAAGCACGGCGGCGTCTCCGTGTTCGGCGGCGTGGGTGAACGCACGCGCGAGGGCAACGACCTCTGGCTCGAGTTCCAGGAGTCGGGCGTCATCGACATGCAGAACCCGGAGAAGTCGCGCGCCGCGCTGGTCTACGGCCAGATGACGGAGCCGCCGGGAGCGCGCCTGCGCGTCGGCCTCTCGGCGCTGACGGTGGCCGAGTACTTCCGCGACGCGGAAGGCAAGGACGTGCTGCTCTTCATCGACAACATCTTCCGCTTCACGCAGGCGGGCTCCGAGGTATCGGCGCTGCTCGGCCGCATGCCGTCGGCCGTCGGCTACCAGCCGACGCTGCTCACCGAGATGGGCGCGCTGCAGGAGCGCATTACCTCGACCAACAAGGGATCGATCACCTCGGTGCAGGCGATTTACGTGCCCGCCGACGACTACACCGATCCAGCCCCGGCGACGACGTTCGCTCACCTTGACGCGACGACGAACCTGTCCCGGCAGATCGCCGAGCTCGGCATCTATCCGGCGGTCGATCCGCTGGCATCGACGTCGCGCATTCTCGACCCGCGCGTGCTCGGCGAGGAGCACTACAACGTCGCGCGCAACGTGAAACAGATCCTGCAGCGCTACAAGGACCTGCAGGACATCATCGCGATTCTCGGCATGGACGAGCTGTCCGAAGAAGACAAGCTCACCGTGACCCGCGCCAGGAAGCTCCAGCGCTTCATGTCGCAGCCATTCTTCGTCGCCGAGCAGTTCACCGGCTTCAAGGGCAAGTACGTGCCGGTCGCCGACACGGTGCGCGGCTTCAAGGAGATCGCCGAGGGCAAGCACGACGCGCTGCCCGAGCAGGCGTTCTACATGGTGGGCACGATCGAGGAGGCCATCGAAAAGGCCGCCGGGATGAAAGATCAGTAAATGGCGCTGCCTACGAAGATCCAGCTCGAGATCGTCACGCCTGATAAGTCCGTCGTCCGCGAGGACGTGGATGAAGTCGAGCTGCCGGGATCCGACGGGTACTTCGGCGTCCTCCCCGGCCACACCCCGCTCCTGGCGACGCTCCAGGTCGGGGAGATGTGGTACCGGACCGGTGCGGAGAAGCATTACCTCGCGCTCGCCTTTGGCTTTGTCGAAGTGCTGCCCGATCGAGTCACCGTCCTCGCCCAGCTGGCCGAACGTGCCCAGGACATCGATATCGCCCGCGCCGAGGCCGCCAAGCGGCGCGCCGAGGAGCGGATGGCCGCGTCGGTCCCCGACATCGATTTCGAGCGCGCGCGGGTCGCGATGATGAAATCGCTGATTCGCCTCCAGGTAGCTTCTCGCTCGCGCACTCAGGTCTAATGTAGGGGCCGGTCCTGAGGCCGGCCCTTTACCGATTGCTCGCCAACCTTCAGCACCTCTTTCGTTATCGCGGACTCATTCAGAGTCTGGTTGCGCGCGAGCTGAAGGCGAGGTACCGCGGCTCGGTCCTCGGGTTCTTCTGGTCGTTCGTCAACCCGCTCCTCCTGCTGCTCATTTACAGCTTCGTCTTCACGGTGGTCCTTCCGGGTGTGCACCCTCCGGAGCTCGAGCCATTCGCGCTGTTCATGTTCTGCGGGATCCTGCCGTGGACGTGGTTCTCCTCCTCGCTCCTCGAGTCGTCCAACGTCCTCATCGCGGGGGGCAATCTGATTCGGAAGGTGCTCTTTCCCGCTGAAGTGCTGCCGATCGTCACCGTGTTCGCGGGGCTCGTGCACTTCTGCCTCGGCCTCCCGATTCTCGCGGGGTTCCTGATCTACTACCGCGTGCCGGTGCACACCACGGATCTCCTCTGGTTTCCGGTGATCGTGCTGGTGCAGTTGGTGTTGACGCTTGGGCTCGGGATGTTTGTCGCGGCGCTCACCGTCCATTTTCGCGATGTGCGCGATCTCCTGGCGAACCTGTTGACGCTCTGGTTCTTTGCGACGCCGATCATCTATCCGCTCTCTCAGGCGCCGCCGAACGTGCAGCGGCTGCTCAGCCTCAATCCCTTTACACACCTCGCGGTGGCCTACCAGGAGGTGCTCTTCAGACCAGGGCCCTTCACCGGGTGGCCCCGGCTACTCGCCGTCGGCGGCGCGTCGGTCGTCGTGTTTCTTGCCGGGTACTTCGTGTTCGACCGCCTTCGAGACACGCTCGCGGAGGAAGTGTGAGCGCGATCGAGATACGCGGCGTTCGGAAGATCTATCGCCGATACGGGCGCCGGCGGCAGTTTGCGACGCTGAAGAGCGCGCTCCTCTCCGGGCGGATCATGCGGGACCTGCAGCCCGACGAGACGTTCGAGGCGCTCAAGGGCGTCTCCTTCGACGTGGCTGCGGGAAAGACCTTCGGCATCATCGGGCGCAACGGATCCGGCAAGAGCACGATGCTCAAGCTGATCGCCGGCATCGGCCGCCCCACGGAGGGCACGGTGCGGGTCGAGGGGCGCGTGTCGGCGCTGATCGAGCTTGGCGCGGGGTTTCACCCGGAGATATCCGGCCGAGAGAACGTCTACATCAACGGCATGATGCTCGGGCTGACCAAGCGCGAGATGGCCGCGCGCTTCGACGACATCGTCCGGTTCGCCGAGCTCGAAGAGTTTATCGATGCACCCGTGAAGACCTACTCGTCTGGCATGTACATGCGACTGGGGTTTGCGGTCGCGATCCATGTGGATCCAGACGTGCTGCTCGTCGACGAAGTGCTGGCGGTTGGCGACGAGGCGTTCACGCATAAGTGCCTCGACAAGTTCGCTGAACTCAGGCGCCGCGGCCGCACGGTGCTGCTCGTCACGCACTCGCTCGACCTCGTGAAGCGCTTCTGTGACGAAGCACTGTGGCTCGACGGAGGAGTCGCCAAGGCGCAGGGCGATCCACAACGAGTCGTCGACGCCTACCTGATGGCGGTGGCCAAGACGGAGAACGAGGAACTTGCAGCCTCTGACGTGGGGCGGGCCACGGCACCCCATCGCGCAGGCGCGACGGGGGCCCCGCCCGAAGGCCCGCCCGCCCCACATGCGGTCGAGGCACCGCCGGATATGTTCCGCGCCGTTGAAGGACGCTGGGGATCGCGCGAGGTCGAAATCGTGGGCGTCGACCTGGTCGGACCCGAGGGCCAGCCTTCGCACGTCTTCCAGTCAGGCGATCCGCTCGAGATTCGCCTGCGGGTGCACCCCAGCGAGCCGGTGCGCGATTTCGTGTTTGGCGTCGGCATCTTCAACGCCGATGGCGTCTGCTGCTACGGCACCAACACGCATATCGAGGGCGCGGTCTCGGGCGAGCTCGCCAGCGACGGCGAAGTCACCTTCGCGATCGAACGCCTCGATCTCGTCGACGGCACCTACAAGCTCGACGTGGCGGTGCATCGTGAGAACGGCGTGCCCTACGATTACCACCGGCTGCTCTATACGTTTCGCGTGAAATCCAGCCTCAAGGAAGCGGGCATCTTTCGTCCTCCTCACCGCTGGCGGTTCTCCGGCGGCATCCGGATTTCGGGTCCCCAATGAGGCGTCAGTCGCCCCGCGTGTCCTCAACAGACGAAGCGGCGGCGTTCGCGGCGGGTGTCCGCGCGCGCGGCGGGGTCGTGGTGTTCACCAACGGCGTGTTCGATCTGCTGCACCCTGGTCACCTCCGATACCTGGCCGACGCGCGCGAGCTGGGCGATGCGCTGATTGTCGCGGTCAACTCCGATCGCTCGGTCAGGGCGAACAAAGGCCCTTCGCGTCCCATCAACCCCGAAGACGAACGTGCCGAGCTTCTGCTCGCGCTCGAGTGCGTTGATGCGGCCGTGATTTTCGACGAGGACACGCCGCACCAGATCGTCACCCGCATTCAGCCAGACATCCTCGTCAAGGGTGCCGACTGGGGCCCCGATAACATCGTCGGCCGCGATATCGTCGAGGCACGAGGCGGGCGGGTTGTGCGCATCGAGCTCGAGGCCGGCCATTCGACAACCGACCTGATCAGTCGCGTCCGTATGGGACAATAACTGGTTGTCAGTTGTCAGTTGTCGGAGCGCCACGAGCTACCTCGGTGCCTTCTGACAACTGACAACTGACAACTGAGAGTCATTGTGCCTACCGCAAGTCCATCCCTCACGCTTCGAGCCTTGCTCAGCCAGGCGGCGTCCCGCGCCGGCATGGACCGGCCTGCGCCGATTACTGCCGGCCTGACGCCTGCCGCGAAAGCGCTCGCCGCCATCACGACCGCACGTTCGGGAACGAGCCTGACTCTCCTGGTGGTTCCAACCGACAAGGACGTCGAGCAGCTCACCGCCGACGCTCGCTTCTTCTACGCCGCGATGGAAGGCGCCTCCGAAGCAGACGTCGAACGCGCGGTTCTGCCGTTGCCCTCACTGCAGGTCGATCCCTATCGCGGTATGACGCCGCACTTCCGCGTAGCCGCGGCGCGCGCCCGGGCCCTCCACGGCGCCGCCACAGGCACCGCTCGGCTCATCATCGCGTCAGCCGCGGCACTCTTGCCGCGCGTCAGCCCACCGGAGCGGCTCCTCCAGGCGTCACTCGACATCCGGTCAGGAACGGAAATCGAGCCGCAGGCGCTCGCCGACCTGCTCGTCGACGCCGGCTTCACGCGTGAGGACCCGGTCGAGGAACACGGCTCCTTCACCATCCGCGGCGGCATCGTCGACATCTATCCGGCCGCCGACGCCGAGCCGGCCCGCATCGAGTTCGTGGGCGACATGGTCGAGTCGCTGCGCCGGTTCGATCCGTCCACGCAGCGCTCGAGCGGTGCGACCGATCAACTCTCGATCGTGCCCGTGCGCGAGCGGTTTGACGATGGCGGGTCGATGTCGGTGCCGGATTTCCTCAGCGCCGCGCGGGGGCTGAAGGTGATCGTGTCCGAGGCCGAGCACGTCGAGGAGCAGGCCCGCAAGGTGCGCGACCAGCTCGAGTCGAGCCATTCCGAGGCGGCGACGCGCGGCCACGTGGTAGCGCGCCCGCCGGAAGACGCGTTTATCCGCTGGGACGATCTCGAGTCGCGAACGGCCTCCGCGCCCAAGCTGGAGGAGCTCGCGATCGAGTCCGAAGGCGTCCGGCAAATCTCGACGCAGCCCGCTATGGAGTTTCGCGGCCGCGTCAACGATTGGGTCGCCGAGATTCGGCAGGCGCGCCAGCGCGGCGAGACGGTGCTGTTCATTGCCGACAGCCATGGTCGCGCGGAGCGCACGGTCGAAATCCTCCAGGAGTACGAGATCGTCGCGATCCCCGTCGAGCGCGCTGAGGATGCACATGCCGCCGGAGTGCTCGTCGCCGTCGGCTCGCTCTCGCGCGGATTCCGCCTCCCCGCCGCCGCCCTTCAGATCTACGTCGAGACGGATGTCTTCGAGGAAGAGCGTCACGCACCGGAGAAGCGGCGCAATCTCGCGAAGACGTTTCTCTCCGACCTTCGCGATCTGAAGGTTGGCGACCTCGTCGTGCACGTCGATCACGGGATCGGCGAGTTCGTCGGCCTGAAGCAACTCAATGCCGTCGGCCGCGCGGTGCCCGGCGCACCCACCGACACGCAGGAATTCCTCGAGCTGCGGTATGCGGGCGAAGACAAGCTGTTCGTGCCCGTCGAACGGCTCGATCTGGTCCAGAAGTTCACCGGCGGTACGCGTCCGGCGCTCGATCGGCTCGGCGGCACGACGTGGGAGAAGGCGAAGACGCGCGTCAAGAAGGCGATGCGCGACATGGCGGAGGAGCTGCTCAAGCTCTATGCCCAGCGGAAAGCCGTCCCTGGTCACGCCTTCGCGCCCGATACGCACTGGCAGGAGGAATTCGAGGACGCCTTTCCGTACCAGCTGACGCCCGACCAGGCGACCGCCGTCGCCGAGATCAAGAAGGACATGGAGTCGTCGACGCCCATGGATCGCCTGCTGTGCGGCGACGTCGGCTACGGCAAGACGGAAGTCGCGGTGCGGGCGGCCTTCAAGGCCGTGATGGACGGCAAGCAGGTCGCGGTGCTGGCGCCGACGACAGTGCTGGCGTTCCAGCACGCCAAGACGCTGCGCGATCGATTCGCCGGGTTTCCGGTGACGATCGACGTGGTGAATCGCTTTCGATCCAAGCAGGAGGTCACCGAGATCCTCGCCGGTGCCGCCGCCGGGAAAGTGGACATCCTGGTCGGCACCCATCGCCTGCTGTCGAAGGATGTCGTGTTCAAGGATCTTGGCCTGCTCGTCGTCGACGAGGAGCAGCGCTTTGGCGTCGGCCACAAGGAGCGCATCAAGCAGATGCGCAAGAAGGTCGACGTCCTGACGATGACCGCGACGCCGATTCCGCGGACGCTGAACATGTCGCTCGTCGGCATCCGCGACATGTCGATCATCGAGACGCCGCCGAAGGATCGCCTGTCGATCCAGACCAACGTGGTGAAATTCGACGCGCCGGTCATCGAGCGGGCGGTGCGCAACGAGCTCGCCCGCGGCGGACAGGTCTACGTCGTGCACAACCGCGTGGAATCGATCTTCTCGATCGGTGCGCTCCTCCAGCGCCTGGTGCCCGAAGCGAAGATCGCCATCGGCCACGGACAGATGGCGGAGCATGAGCTCGAGAAGGCGATGCTCGATTTCGTCGAGCGGCGCGCCGATGTGCTGCTCTCGACGACGATCGTCGAGAACGGTCTCGACATCCCGAACGCCAACACGATCATCATCAATCGCGCCGATCGGTACGGGCTGGCGCAGCTCTATCAGCTTCGCGGACGCGTCGGACGCTCGGACCGGCCGGCGTACGCGTACCTGCTGATTCCACCGCAAGAGGCGCTCTCGCCGGTGGCGCGCAAGCGACTGACGGCCATCAAGGAATTCAGCGACCTCGGAAGCGGGTTCCGCGTGGCGGCGTTGGACCTCGAGATTCGCGGCGCCGGGAACCTGCTCGGCGGCGAGCAGAGCGGACACATCGACGCGGTTGGCTTCGAGATGTACATGAAGCTGCTCGAGGAGACGATCCGCGAGCTCAAGGGTGAAGACATCGAAGACGACCTTCGATCGACGGTTAACTTGCGTGTCGACCTGAAGGTCGAGGACAGCTACATCCCGGACATGAACCAGCGCCTGATGGTCTACCGGAAGGTGGCGGCCGCCAGGACCGAGGCGGAGCTCGCCTCGACGCTCGACGAGATCCAGGACCGCTACGGGCCGCCCCAGGACTCGGTGCTCAATCTGGCCGAATACGGACGCATCCGCATCCTGGCTGACCGCCTGGGGGTCGATTCCATCGACCGGGAAGGCCGTCTGGTCGTCATAAAGTTCAGGCCCCAGGCCAAGATTGACCCGATCCGGCTCCTCAAGGTGGTCCACGAGTGGCCCGGCGCCGTGCTGGTGCCGCCGGTGTCGTTGAAACTCGACCTGGAGGCCCCGCCGAAGCCGGTGCCTCAGGCGCCGGCCAGCCGCACCCCGCCAGCCGTCCCGGAACGGGTGCGTGGAACCGGCAAGAAGCCGGCGGGGCTCAAATCTCCAACGGGACGCGAAGAAACCAGCTGGTGGACCGCCCGTGCGACGGCCGGGCAGGTGACGTCGGGGTTTACGAAAGAGGAGATCCTCCGCCGGCCCGACCAGAACCCCCGGGCCGAGGGGGGTATGTTCTCCAAGCTCGAAGCGTTACTGCGGGCCATCAGTTAAACTATTGGATTCCAAGGAATTGCCATGCTGAAGCGCTTTTCGACCGTCGCGTGTCTGCTGCTCGCCGCCCTCCTCGTGGTTCCCGTGCACGCGGAAA
>CAMCNL010000001.1 GCA_945876205.1 Candidatus Sulfopaludibacter sp. SbA3 | reverse complement strand
CGCTGAAGCCGCCAACACGGCGAAGAGCGAATTTCTCGCCACGATGAGCCACGAAATCAGGACGCCGATGAACGGTGTCATCGGCGCGGTCGGCCTGTTGCTCGACGGCGGGCTCACGCCGCGACAGCGCGAGTTGGCCGCCATCGCGCAATCGAGCGCCCATTCGCTGCTCAACATCATCAACGACATTCTCGACCTGTCGAAGATCGAGGCCGGCAAGGTCGTGATCGATCGGACGCCGTTCGATGCGCTGGCAACGGTCGAGGACGTGGGCCGCATGTTCGCGTGGCGCGCGGCGGAGAAGCGCCTCGACCTGGTGCTGCGCTACGCGCCGGATGCGCGGCGCCGGTTCGTCGGCGACGCCGACAGGCTTCGGCAGGTGCTGGTGAATCTGGTCGGCAACGCGATCAAGTTCTGCGAACGCGGGCACGTCCTCGTCAGCGTGGAGGAGGAGCCCAGCACGCAGGGTCAGGCGCTGGCGATGCTGCGCGTCACGGTCGAGGACAGCGGTATCGGCATCCCGCCCGAGGCGGCCAGCCGCCTCTTCGAACGCTTCATGCAGGCCGATGCCTCGACCACCCGGCGTTTCGGCGGAACGGGCCTGGGCCTGGCGATTTGCAGGCGCCTGGTCGAGTTGATGGGCGGTGACATCGGCGTCACCAGCCGCGTCGGCGAAGGCTCGACCTTCTGGTTCACGCTCCCGCTGACGGCGGACGCGAGCGTCGCGCCCTTCCCGACGGCGGTGGACATGACCGCCACACGTGTGCTGGTGGTTGACGACGGCGCCGCGAACTGCCGTGTGATGGATGAGCAGATGCGTGCCTGGAACATTCGCAGCGGCGCGGCGGGTTCCGCCCGCGAGGCGCTGGCCGTCCTCACGGCCGCCGCGGCCGCCGGCGACCCATATGCCATCGTGATCATCGACCATGGCCCGCCCGAACTGGACGGCATCGGCCTGGCCAAGGCCATCAACGAGGGGCAGGCGTTGGGTCAGCCCGCGCTCATCCTGATGGCGTCGACCCTCGACAAGGATCCGGAGACGCTGTGCCGTGAGACCGGCTTCGCCGGCTCCCTCGTCAAGCCCGTGCGGTCGTCCGCGCTTCTTGACGCGCTCGTCTCGGCTCGTGCGGGGCAGTTCGAGGGCCTCGATGAGAGTCGCGCCACGCGTTGCGTTGAGGTCACCGCCTCGCCCAGCCGGCCACGCTTCAGGGGCCGGGTGCTCGTCGCCGACGACAATGCGACGAACCGGCGCGTGGCGCAGATCGCGCTCGAAGGCCTCGGCTGTTCCGTGGAGCTGGTTTCCAACGGCGCGGAGGCTCTGGCAGAGGTTCAGCGACGGACCTACGACCTCGTGTTCATGGATTGCGAAATGCCGGTGATGGACGGCTTCGAGGCGACCGGCAGGATTCGTGCGCTCGACGCTCGCCTCCCGCGCACCCCCGTCGTGGCGATGACGGCGAGGGCGCTCTCTGGCGACCGCGAGAAATGTCTGGCCGCCGGGATGGATGATTACCTGAGCAAGCCGGTCCACCTGGAGGCGCTGATCGACACGCTCGGACGCTGGCTGCCCATCGAGGCGGGGACGACGCCCCCCGGCGAGCCTTCGGCTCGGACGCCGCAGCAGCCGGAACGCCCGGACGCCGCTCGTGCGCCCGCGGCCGCTGACGCGATCGACCGGGCGGTGCTCGAGCGGCTGAGGACGCTGGCGCAGGCGACCGCGCCGGCACTGTTCGCGCAGGTCGTCGATGCATTTCTGGCGGACGCCACGGCTCATATCGCCGCGCTCAAGGACGCGGCGGCGCGCCACGACAGGGTGAGCCTCGAACGGAAGGCGCATGCGCTCCGTGGAGCGAGCCTGAACATCGGCGCGACAACGATGGCTCGTGTGAACCGGCAGCTCGAGGCCGTGGACGAGGCGGGCGGGTGGGAGGCGGTCCCTTCGCTGCTGGCCCAACTGGAGTCGGAGCTCCAGCGCGTGCGGGCTGAAATCGAGCCGGAGCTGGACAGGGAACAGGCCGTTGAAAATACTGATCGCTGAAGACGATACGTCCTCACGTCTGGTGCTGGAGGCCATACTCCGGAAGGCCGGCCATGAGGTCGTGGCCACCGAGGACGGCCGGCACGCCTGGGACGCGTGGCAAGAACAGTGCTTTCCCGTCCTCGTGTCCGACTGGCGGATGCCCGCTATCGATGGTCTCGAGCTCTGTCGCAGGATTCGCCAGATGGGCAGCCCGAGCTACACCTACGTGATCCTGCTGACGGCCCATGGCGGGAAGGCCAATTATCTGGAAGCCATGGACGCCGGGGCGGACGATTTTCTAGGGAAACCGGTCGACGAGGACGCACTCGTGGCCCGGCTGCATGTGGCCGAGCGCATCCTCGGCCTGCGGGAGCACGTCAAACGCCTGGAAGGCTTCCTGTCCATCTGCTCCTACTGCAAGAAGATTCGGGACGCCAGCCAATGGAGACAGATGGAGAGCTACGTGGCGGAACACTCCGCCGCCGAATTCAGTCACGGCATCTGCCCGGACTGTCTGGCCAAAGTCAAGGACGAGTACGGGCTGACGTAACCGGCGGACGCCGCGTCACGTCACAACTTCCCTTGGAATGCGTTGGAAGCAGACAGGCACTTGATGATGGCTGCCGGCATCTCTTTCAAGGACACGATGTGTTCCACCGCGCCAGCCTCAATCGCCGCTCTTGGCATGGCAAACATCTTGGAGCTGGCCTGGTCCTGGGCAAAGGTTGTCGCGCCCGCTTTCAGCATGCTCAACAGGCCTTCCGCGCCGTCCGAGCCCATACCCGTCAAGACAATGCCAATGGCATTGGCTCCAACGGTCCTGGCGACCGAATGGAACAGCACATCCACGCTGGGCTTGCACGAGTGAACCGGAGGCGTATCCACAAGGTCTGTCACGTACGACCCTTGAGCTGATTTCCTGACGGCCAGGTGCTTTCCGCCAGGGGCCAGGAACGCCGTTCCAGGCTTGAGCCGCTCTCCCCCTTCGGCCTGTTGCACATGGATTTGACTGATCTTGTTCAGCCGAGACGCGTAATCCGCGGAGAAGGTCGGCGGGACATGCAGCGTGATCACCATCGGCGGCATATTGCCCGGTAATTGGCTCATGAGATCGGCAATGGCCTCCGTGCCCCCGAATGAGGCTCCGACAGCCACCACCGTGGAATCCGAGAACTCCTGGTGAAGGTTGAGCTGAGCAGAGACACTTCTCAATCTCTCATAAACACTGTTGTCCAGGCGCTTGAGCAAGCAGTACGCGGTGGCCCGCTCCATCGACGCGATCAGTTCGCTGTTCGAAAAAGGCTTGTCAAGGAAGTCAAAGGCTCCCGTCTTCAAAGCCGTGACGGCGACTTCCTTGTCGCCGTAGCCGGTCATGAGAATGACCGGGATGTGCGGGTGTTGTTCTCGAACTCGTGCGAGCAGTACCAAGCCACTGTCACCGGGCATTCGCACATCAGTGATTATGACATCCGGTTCACTGAGCGATATCTTCTGTAACGCCTCGTCCGTGGACCGGGCGGTGACGACGTCATACATCTTGCCCAGAACAGCTGAGACAAGGTGCAGCATTCCGGGCTCATCATCGACAGCGAGAACGCTGATGCCAAGGCTCACGACGAGGCTTCCGTTGAGAGGTTCGTTTGCATGAATGTTCGAGGGGCTGGAGGCGAGTAGAGGTTAGAACGGTTGTTCAATCTACCACAAGCGCCGCGCCACCTGATTTGGCCGACTGCGAACGCCCGCCTGGTGTATAAGAGGGCCCGATGAGTGATCAGCCCATGAAGGACCACGATGTCGGCCGCCGCGACTTTCTTCGAAAGGCCGTTGCCGGCGGTGTCGCCGCGACGACCACGGCGCTTGCGCCACCGGCGCTGGCGCAGCAGCCCGCCGCGGCCGCTCCCGCGCAGGAAGCGCCGACGGCCGCCTATGAGTTCCTGAATCTCGACGAGCAGGCCTTCGTCGAGGCGCTGGTCAATCATATGATTCCCGCGGACGGCCTGACCCCGAAGGGCACCGATCTGGGCATCAACGTCTACATCGACCGAGCGCTCGGCGGCGCCTGGGGCAAGGGCGACCGTTTGTACATGCAGGGGCCCTGGAAGATCGGCCAGCCGGGCCAGGGCTACCAGCTGCCGCTGACGCCCGCACAGCTCTATCGCGCCGGCATCGAAGCGACCAACGCCTACTGCGTCAGGACCTACAAGAAGACGTTCGACAAGATCGACGCGACGCAGCGTGAAGACGTGCTCATCGGACTCTCCACCGGCAAGATCGATCTCGGCGCGCTGCCCACCCGCACCTTCTGGACGACGGTCTATCAAACCGTGATGGAAGGCATGTTCGCGGATCCGATCTACGGCGGCAACCGCGGCAAGGCGGGATGGAAGTTGATCGGGTTCCCGGGCGCGCTCGCCGTCAATCGCGAGAACGTCGAGAAGTATCGCGACAAGCCCTTCCCGACCGATCCGCTCGGCATTGCGGACATGAGCTAACGAGGACGACATGGCTACCAGGCTGAAGGAAGTGGACGTCGTCATCATCGGCCTCGGCTGGACGGGCGGCATCCTGGCGAAGGAGCTGACCGACGCCGGGATGAAGGTCGTGGCGATCGAGCGCGGCGAGACGCGATCGACCGAGAAGGACTACTCGGTTCCCAACGTGCGCGACGAGCTCCGCTACGTGCAGCGTCACGACCTGATGATGAACACCGCGCGCGACACGCTGACGGTGCGGAACAACCGGTCGGAGGAGGCGCTGCCGATGCGCCGCCTGGGCTCGTTTCTCCCGGGCGAAGTCGTCGGCGGCTCTGGTGTGCACTGGAGCGGCCACACCTGGCGCTGGACCGACATGGAATTCAAGGTGCGCTCGCTGTACGAGGAGCGCTACGGCAAGACGTTCATCCCCGCCGACATGACGATCCAGGATTGGGGCATCAGCTACGACGAGCTCGAACCCTACTATGACAAGTTCGAGCGGACGGCGGCGATCTCCGGCAAGGCCGGCAACATCCGCGGCGAGATCCTGGCTGGCGGCAACCCGTTCGAGTCGCCGCGCTCACGCGAGTATCCGCTGCCGCCGCTGACACCGATCCTGGCCAGCCAGATGTTCACCGATGCGGCGAGAAATGCCGGCTACCATCCGTTCCCGCGACCGTCGGCGAACGCGTCGCGCGCGTATACCAATCCGGACGGGTCGAAGTTCGGCGCCTGCCAGTATTGCGGCTATTGCCAGCGCTTCGGGTGCGAGGCCAACGCCAAGGGCAGCCCGCACATGACGGTGATCCCGATTGCCATGCGGAGCCCTGACTTCGAGCTGCGCACGCATTCGTGGGTGACCAGGGTCAACAAGGATTCGACCGGGAAGAAGGTCACCGGCGTCACCTACACCAACGTGCTCAACGGCGAGGAATTCGAGCAGCCGGCGGCGGTCGTGCTGATGTGCGCGTATGCGATCAACAACGTCCACCTGATGCTGCTGTCGGGCATCGGCAAGCCCTACGACCCCGTGTCGCAGACGGGCGTCGTCGGCAAGAACTACTGCTACCAGACAGGCGCGGCGGCGACGCTCTTCTTCGAAGGGCGGCATTTCAACCCGTTCATGAACGCCGGCGGCTCCAACGCCAGCATCGACGACTTCAACATCAACTGGGCGTTCGATCGCGCGCCGCACGGGTTCGTCGGCGGCTACGTCGTCGGTGGCGGCTTCAACACCGTGCTGCCGATCGGCTATCGGCCGGTGCCTGCCGGGACGCCGCAGTGGGGCAAGGCGTGGAAGGCCGCGACCGCGAAGTGGTACCAGACCGCGATGCAGATCAGCGCGAGCGGCAGCGTGATGGCCAACCGCAACAACTATCTCGACCTCGATCCGACCTACAAGAACGCGTTCGGCTTGCCGCTGATGCGCATGACGTTCGACTACAAGGAGAACGAGCACAAGATGGGGCGGCACGCGGCCGACTTCATCAACCAGACCGCGAAGTCGATGAATCCCACGACCATGAACCCGGCGACCGCCCGCACCGATCCCTGGACGGTGGTGCCGTACCAGAGCACGCACAACACCGGCGGCACCATCATGGGCACCAATCCGCGCACCAGCGCGCTCAACAAGTACCTTCAGAGCTGGGATTGCCACAACCTGTTCGTCGTCGGCGCCAACGCGTTTCCGCACAACTCGGCCTACAACCCGACCGGTCCCGTGGGCGCGCTCGCCTATTGGACGGCGGACGCGATCAAGCGGTACGTGAAGAAGCCTGGTCCACTGGTATAGGTATGGGTAGGTCGATCGTGATCACGCTGGTCTGCGCGATTGCCCTTGTCACGGCTGCCGCCGCCGGGCAGGACAACGAGGCCGCCGCGCGCGGGGAGAAGCGCTTTGAGGAGTGCGCGTCCTGTCATTCGGTCGCCGCCGGCGAACACGGCGTCGGCCCCAGCCTGCACGGCATCATCGGCCGCAGGGCGGCCTCGATCGAAGACTTCCGCTATTCGCCCGCCATGCGCAAGAGCGACATCACCTGGACGCCGGAGACGCTCAACACCTTCATCGCCGACCCGCAGATGCTGGTTCCAGCCAACCGCATGGCCTACGCGGGATTAATCGACCCCGCCGAGCGCGCGGACCTGATCGCCTACCTGCAGCAGGCGACGAAGTAACCTCGCGAGGCGGTCAGCAGTGAGAGACCGTAGGCCGGGTCCTTTTGGACCCGGCTGATACCGCGGCGGGCCGGATACTCCGCTCCGGCGATGCGGCTCGGAGCCCGGTCAAACGCATCTCCGGGACCAAGCCCAGACGCGACATTAAGACAACGAGGGAACAGCGTGGTTCGACTGCTTGCGCGGGCCATGAGACCGGCGACCCATGCGCGACGTAGATCGAGCGGCGGGGGCGGATACTCCGCGTAGCGGTGCGTTCGAGGAGCCCGCTCGGCGTCAGTCTGACAAACGCATCGGAGGGGCCGAAGTCCTCGTGGGGTGGAGGAGCGGTTCAAAGGGAGCCGCGACGGAGGGGCCCCGCGTGCCGCCGACACATCCTGGGAATCTACTCTGAGTACCTGGCGAAGGGCATGAGCCCTGCGGAATTGGACCTGGATGTCCACACCGACATCGGCTCGCTGACGTATCGCGGGCTGAAGCTGTCCGCACGGAATCGCAACGTCGCCGGCATCTCGCTGAACGGCAACTACCGGCGATGTCGTTGACCCAGAGTTTATGCGCCAGCACTGTACGACTCGAACTCCGTCAAGGGAAGAGACGGCGCTGGCACTAAGTCGATTTTGCTAAAGTATTCGAGAATTTGAGGAAGCGGGTAGAAGACTCCCGCCGCCTCCACCATCCCGCACTCGCGATACTCGCTCGGTCGGTGTGTCGGCGCCGCGGTGTTCGTCTTTCGGCCGTCGGCACTATCGCGCCTCGGCCTTCGGGGGCAACTCCCCGCGCGTTTCGATTTCGAGTCCCTCGCCAGGCTCAGGCTGGTATCACATCGCGAAAATAACGAGTACCGAAAATCGGTTCGTCTTGGCACGGGCCGGCGGCACTTTGGTCTGCGTGGTGTAGTCGAGGGAGACATTCACGTTCCCGCGCACGTAGGCCAGGAGCGCCAGCGCCAGCGAGTCGGTCGAGGCGGCCCCGGAGTTGGACTCGACGGATTCATAGCGGACGACCGGCACGACCGGCATCTTCGTCGGCGTGACATACAACGCCTGCACGTACCACGCATCGTTCTTCTGCCCGACGAGGGTGGCCGCTGCCTCCTCATCCGCTCGGTACCAGACGGCGTTGGCCGTGAACGGCCCTCGGTCGATCTGCACGTCGGCGCCGGCCCGCGAATACTCTTGCGTCCGCAGCGGCGTGGTCAACTCCTTGTCACCGGTCAGCGAGAACCCGCCGATACTGATCCCGACGGGCAGATCGTACGCCGCGCGAACCAGATAGTCCTTCTTGTCCGCACCGATTGTGTCCCCGGCGCCCGTGCCCACGCTGGCACTGTAGAACAAGCCGCCCGCCCGCCCGTAGAACGAGCCGAACTGCGTCGAGTCTCGGAAGCGGTACCCCGATTGGTAGCCGGCGCTATTCGGAGAAGGACGATCCTGCGTCAGGCGCCGGCTCGCAAACGTGTTGTACGGGTCGGCGAACGTCAGGGGGCCAAAGCCTCCCACGATGTTGGCCTGCGTACGGGGGTGCCACCCGCCCACGAGGTCCGCCAGCTCCGTCGCCCATCCCGCGTCGTCCGCCGCTTCGAAGTTTACGTAGTACGAGATGTTCCCGGCGGTTCCGTCGCTGATCTGAACCTCGACTTCGTGCACCACCTGCATGTCAAAGCGTGAGTCGGTGTTCCGCTTCACAAACGGCCGGCCCTGCACCCGAAACGACATCGGCAGGTTTAGAGCGAGCGCCAGACGCTCTTCGATCGTGGTCTCACCAGGCTCAGGCGCCGCAGGGTCGGGCTTGCGATCGAAGCGATACCCGTTCTCCTTGAACGTGCGGCCGAACTGGTTCAACAGAGGCCACGCGGAATGGCACAAACTGCACGCGACTTGATGTTTCCGTGCATAGGCGGGAAGAGCTTCGGCGGTTGAACTGCCTCCCAGGACCCCGATCAACGCGAGAATGATCAAACCTACCAACCCGAGGGTCCCCTCGTAATACCCAGCCCGGATGCGCTTAGCAGAAGTCGAATGAGTCGCGATCAGCATCTGCATGTGAAATCTCCCCTAATAAGGGTTCGAGAAGCACCGCTTTTGCAACCGCCGTGCCCAAGCCGAATACGCCGACAACCATCCAGATCGCACGTCGAACGCGCGTGGTCAAGCGCCCACCGGGGAAATTCCGCTGGTCGCACGAAGTTTCCATCAGTTGCAGGAGACAACTCTCCGGAGGGATCCTGGGAGCTCGTGAGGCGCGCCTTCAGAAGCAACTTCCGCCGCCTTAACCGCCCTTCGCTACGCGACCTTCCGAGAGCGGGATGGCTTGACAAAGCACCCGCACTCCTCATATTCCAGGCGCAGCTCCAAGCCTTGTCTCGACGCGGTACAGCGCCGCCCGCAGGGGGCGGCCACTCGCGCCACGCACTCGGAACGCCGTTGTACGGCGCTACGGGTTGACGAGCACCGCCATGCCGATGAACGGTGCGAGCCCGGTGCCGGGCGTCGACATGTTGGCGTACATGATCTGGAGCGAGGGGCTGCCGGTCGGCATGAATATCATGTAGTCGTCGAGCGCGCTCTCGCTCGTCACGTTCAGCAGGGATCCATCCGGCCAGAGGACGTGCACGTCGCGCGCCTGCGCAACTGTTTCCCAGTCCTCGAAATCCACGGCGGCGGGGTCGCCCGACACGCCGCCATCCGCATAGACCACCTGTAATGGCTTGATGTCGGTCAGGGGGTTCGACATCGCGCCGCGCCCGACCGCGTTGTGCGAAAAGTACATCTTGTAGCGGGTGCCGCCCACGTGCACGGGCATCGGGGCCTGCATTTCGGCCAGGAACTTCGGGCAGCCGGCGGCGTCGGCCTGCACGACCCAGCGGGCTCCGTCCCACACGGCGTGCGCGACGTTGAAGAATGCTGCGCTCGAGCACGGCGGCTCGAACTCGGCCGTGATCACCATGAAGGTGCCCGGCGCGCCGTTCCATCGCCAGTCGGTCCGCGTCGGGTAGCCGATCTTGAACTGCCGGGCGTGGCCCAACCCCTGGGTGCCGGCGAGGGCATCACCCTGGACGCCGACGACGACCGTCGGCGCGCAGCCGCCGCCAGCCGAGTAGTCCTCCAGCGTGTTGCAGATGGTCTTGGCCCCGGCGTTGAAGTCGCGGCCGACGTACCCGTCGCGGCTGTCGAGGTACATCACGCGCGTGCGGCGGTCGGTGCCCATCGACTCGAAGAACAGCCGCACGCCGCCGCCCATCGAGGCGTCCAGGGGAATCGGCTGGGTGGTCGTCACGCTGGCGGCAACGGTGTCTCCCACGCAGGGCGCGGCTCCACCAGGGCCGCCGACCGAGCACAATTGCACCAGTCCGAACCCCGAGACCGGCCGGTACGACGAGAGTGACGATGCCGAATCGAGGGTGCCGCTCGACATCTCTCCGATCTTGATGCCCTTCTCCGTTCCGCCGAGCGGGTTGTAGTACAGCTGCACCTTTCCGCTCAGTCCACCGCCCCACGAGCCGTACGGCAGGCCGAACCCATAGGTGTTTCCGTCCGACACGATCTTCGTCGCGGTGCCGTAGGAGTTGCCCGTGCCCTGCACCTGCCAGTACTCCGCTTCGGTCTGGCCGCTGGCCGGCGCGTCGGCGTCGAGGCTGGTGGTGCACCCCTCGTCCAGGCAGGCTTTCAGCGTGGCGGTGTGCGGCGTCGAGGACTTCAGCCCCGACACGGTGACCCGCGTGCTGGTGACGTCAAGCGCCGACGCGACTCCGGTCACGCCGTCCGTCAGCGTGAGGACGTAGTGATGGGCGGTGTCGGCAGGCGCCGTCCAGCTGACCGCAAGCTGCGACGATGAACGGTACGCGGTGCTGCCGGCCCGTCCCCCGTCAACGGAGGCCACCGTCAGGCCAGCCGCCCACGTTTGAGCGGCGGCGAGCTGGGTGGATGCCAATAACAGGGCAACCGAGAGCCAGGAGCTACGCAACAGACGCACGAATCCTCCGCAGTGTTGTGACCGGCGTGAACCATCCACATCCCACTATCGGCCGTCGACTCGCTCCAATGTAGCGAGCGGCCGCGTCACGTGATGTGTTCGGCGTGCGCGCGGTGTCCCGCGATGTAGCCCTGGCACAGGCAACGGGCGAGGCCGTGCATGGAAAAGCCGCCCGCGGATTCTCCGCCGCAATACAGGCTCGGGATCACCTGGCCGTTCATGTCCATGACCTGGCAGTTGGCGTTGATGCGCAGGCCGGCACGCGTGTCGTGAATGACAGGGGTGGCCCAGGCGGCGTAGAAGGGCGCCTTCGCAATCCTGTACTTCGGCGCCGGCTTTTCGAAGTCCGTGTCCTTGCCGGCATCGACGAAGGAGTTGTAGCGCGCGACCGTCTCGCGCAGGGTTGCCGGAGGCATCGGCACGCGTTGATGTTTCATCTGGATCTTGCTCGCCAACGCGTCGATCGAATCGGCGGAGAAGAAGAACCCGGCGCCGGTGTCGACGTTCGGTGGCTTCGGATCCCACTTCTCGCGCTGCGCCGCGTCGGCGTCGAAGATCGCCCAGATCGGTCCGCCGCCGTTCTTGCCGTCGCCGATGCCGGCGAGCGCGGCATTGATGAAATTGTTGGGGTTGTAGGCGACGTTCTTCGCGTTGCGATAGCTCGCCGGATCGTAGGGCTTGATCTGGTTGTACTGGTTGCCGGTGAAATCGTCACCGGTCTCGTCATAGAAGCGCTTGCCGAGCATGTTGACCATGATGACGTTCTGCCAGTCACGCACCCGCAAGCCCGAGGCGCGGGCTTCGTCGAACACGGGGCTACCCGGCATCCACGTCAGATTCACATAGCCGTACTGGCAGCCGATCTTCCCGGGTTTGGTCAGACCAGAACCGGTCTCGCTGGAAAAGTTCGCCAGGCCCCAGAGCGAGGCGCCGATCGCCATGCTCGCGAGCTCTCCGCTCGCGTCCTGATTGGACCAGGGCATGCCGGCGAGACCGCAATACTCTTCCGTCAGACGCGGATCGAACATGCGGCGGAAGTGAACATTCCCGGACACACCGCCGGTGGCCACGATCACCGCCTTGCGGGCGCGGATGTTCAGCGTCCGGCCATTGTTGCTGACGGCGATGCCGAGCACGCGGCCTGACTGCGGATGTTCACGGTAGATGGCGGTCATCCTGTGTTCGAGCAGAATCTGGACGCCGGCCTTGCGCGCCGCCGCCTCGAGCGGACGCATCAACCCGTTGCCGTTGGACGCGGTTGCACGGTCCGCGGCAGCGACCGGCTGCCCCGTCTGCACCTGCGGCCAATCGAGCACCGCAACATGCATCTGGCGGGGCACCGAATTACCATGTGCGCTGCCCGCTCGGCCATCGGGCGTGTCGTTGACGAACTTGACGCCACGCCCGACCAGGAACTCAAAGGTGTGAGCGCAATTGTCAGCAAAGGCGCGAATGATCTCGTGATCGTTGTAACGGTAGTCCGGCGCCCCGTTGGGCTGGACTACCGACCAATCGGTCAAGTCGCGGAAGACCAGGTCCGGGCTATCGGCGATGCCGGCCTTCTTCTGAACCGACGTGCCTCCGCCCAGGGGAATATTCGCGCCGCTGCAGATCGCGTGGCCGCCGATGTCCTTGCTGGCTTCGACGATGATCACCGACGAGCCGGCTTCCCGGGCGGTGATGGCGGCGGGCATTCCAGTCGCGCCCGATCCGATCACCACAACGTCGGTTTCGCGATCCCACCGCGTGGGCGGCGTCGCGGCCTGCGCCGATGCGTCGGATGACAAGGAGAGGCCGCCCGCGGCGGCCGCGGCGCCCGTAAGCCCCGCCTGCTTGAGCAAATCACGACGAGAAACTTTGCCCTTCGTGGCCATCGCCGTCCTCCGAAATACTGAGAGGGGCCGATTATAGCGGTTGAACGCAGGGGCCGGGTCCAGTCGCAGCGATGCGGCGCGGAGCCCGGTCACACGCATCTCCGGGGATTATCTCGGCGGCACGTGGGTTGGCCGAGGCAAGAAATCTCGCAGCCGTGTGTGTTCTATCAATCGATCGAGAGTGGCAAGCGTGAACACCTTGCCACGGGTCGCGAGCAGGATCTTGCGCATGTCTTCGCGCCGCACACGAAAACCTCGACCATCCACGCACGCGATGACCTCGAATGTTGCCTGACCCGCGCGCTCGCGGTTGTCCCGCATGGTCGCAAGATTCAGAACGCGGCTGACCTTATCGCGCGCCGTGCCGTCGTCGCCGGTGATCTTGGCCTCGATGATGGCCGCTGGTGCAATCTCGGTTGGGACGAAGAAGTCCGGTGCCTGCTCGAAGCCAGGCACGCGTTCGGCTCGCTTGGTCTTACGAAACGTGATTCGAGCCCCAGCCAGCCTGTCCTCGATGGCACTTTCCATGACGTCACCGACCAACTCAGACACAGCATCTCGATGGCTCGCGAACGGCCTGCCCAGATAACGCTCATAGAGCAGCGCAGCATACGGAATGTGCTGGCTTGCGGCGTGCCGAAGCGAGGTCAGCCCTTCCGCGGTGTCGATTTTGTTGAGACGATGCAGCGTGGCAACTGCCACGGATGGCGCGCCCTTTGTGACATGTTCGACGGCCACTGCTACCAGCGCCTCGATCCGGCGGCGTGACAAGGCAGACAAATCTCGCGAGAAGTAATTCGCTTTAATGCGGCAAGTCGCGTCCAACTGCCTGGCGACATTTTGCGGGACATCGACGTCTCGTTCGGCCTTGGCCAGATCGGCCCACTCCGGTGGCGAGACGCCGAGTATGGTGCGGACGACCACGAAGACGAGCGCATTGCGCTCGAGTGCTTTCCAAACCGTACCGTCGTTGACACGCGCAAAGGCATCTGTCTCTTGCTTCAGTGCTTCGTACGCGTCCTGAAAGCTCCAGAACTCGATGAAATTCTGGCCGCGGGGCATTATCAGGAACTGTGACTGGATGTCGGCAAACGTCACATCGACCATCTCGTCGATGTGAGACGCGAGATAGTCGCCGCCAACCTCAAACGGATGCTGCGGCAACGCCCCGCTCTCCTTTGGGCCTCGCCCTTGGTTGTTTCTGAGCAGCGGCTGAGATGAATGCGGGATCGATCGACGCCATCAAGCCGTTAACCACCGTCCGCGCAGCGAGGAACTTGTCGGCAATCGGCGCCGCTACATCCCACGTTTGCCGAAGCGTGTTTATTGCCAGGCGTGCCGTGTGCCCCGCCATCAAGCATCGGCAGTCACCGTCGGTGACGCGCACGCCACCGGCCTTCATTGCTGCGACATCGCGTTCAACCGAGGCCAGAAGATCCTGGAATTGCACCGGCCTCGTTCCGCCCATGGGTCGACAGACAAAGACCGAATCGAGAACCGACGATCCTGTGCCAGCGATGTGCAGTGAGGCGCCCATTTCCGCCGCAGCGGGCAACGTAGCCAGGCACTCGAGTTGTGCGTCGAGCACAGCGACCACAATCGGCAGGTACGCGAACGGATCGTTGTGGTGGTACGTGAACACGAACGGAGCACCAGGCTTGAGCGCGGCCGCATAATGCCGGAACACCTGTGAAAGCCCTTTGCCAAAGTGTTCGAGCCCGCGTGCCATGGAAGCATTTCCCGTCAACTCGCCACTGTGCCGGGTCGAAGCCACGCGAAACTCTGGGTGGTCAGCCGCCAAGCCAAGTCGCAGCCAGACAAAGCAGAAGTCCATGAGCTCGGCGTACTGAACGTTGTCAAAATATGGCGGATCGGTAAACACTCCGTCCAGACGTACGCCCGTAAGATCAACATCGCCAGCGGGCCCAGCTTGCAGCCAGGCGCTTCTCTGTTCGTCGGTATCGGCGGCTGAACTTGCGAATCGAGCTTCGATTCGTTCGCCAAGCACAGGGATCTTGCGCTTGCGCCCAGCGTCGACTCGGGTCTCGAACGGGGCGGTGCAGTAATCCTTCGCTCGAAGATACTTTTCGATGAAGTGGCGGAAGCCACCAGCGCCCACCTTGGGGAAACCCAGCACGTTGTTTTCGCACTGAAGGAGCCCCACCGGAAAGCCATGCACGCTGAAGATGTCTTGACACTTGAGTGCATAGGTGTCGTAACGACACAGCATGTTCTGGTAGCGCAGAAAATCAGAAAAGACCGTCAGCAGTGCCTCGCGTTCTGTCGGTCCTGGCACAGCGAGAATCCGTCGGAGCAGTAGTCCCAAGCCCAGCAGTTGCCGGTCGTTGAACATCTCTCTGTAGCGTCGGTATCCCCAACGATGCAGGCGCGCCGTTTCGTCCCCGTTTGGTATCTCGTCGTTTGGAATCGGCAGGTCGACGCTTTCGCGCAGGAGCTTGGCCCCTAGGGTGAATCTGGCGAGATCCTGCCCGTCCGGCGCCTTGAAGAAGCGGCCCGTGTGCGAAGGCTTGCAATGCTCGCAGTGGTATTCGATCGCCCACATGCGATGTTCAGGCGGACGCGAAAGAAGAGGGCGCTGTGGAAAGGCGAACTCGCGCCTGCACTGACGGCACTCGATGTGCTGTCGGCGTGCCGGACCTTCGGCGTAGACGTCACTCCGACATTCGACACAGGCCGCAGGCCGCTTTCGAGTCGGAACGTGTTCGTACTCATTCAAATGGCCGCACGCGTGGCACACGACAACATTTGTGGGGTGGCGGACCGCCTCGGCCAAGAGATATCCGGGAAAGAGGTCATTCTCCGCGCTGCAGTACGGGCATGACTCGGTCTTAACCCACAGAAAATATTTCACATGCGCGAGCCTGCGGCATTGTCGGCATTGCGTGCGATAGAGGTTGCCGATCGATTCGTCAACGCTCGCAGCGACGGCCTGTGCGGCTGAGCGAAATGCTTCTCGGTCGATCCCGACGAGCCCTTGCCTTACTATCCAGTGCGCCATCGGGTTGATGTCGGAGCCGATGACGCTGAGTCCCAGTCGATTCGCCTCGAACACTGTCGTTCCGCCGCCCATGAACGGATCGGCAATCACGCCCCGCAGTTCGTGCGCTCGCCAGTACGCAGACGCCAACGCTTCGTCGCCGTTGAACTCCGACAGCAAGAGATTGCGGAACAGTGTCCCGGGTCGGCGCGCAAACCATTTGTGGATGCCGATCAACGGACGGTAGTTCTGCTGAATCTGTTTCTCGCGCAATGCAAGACCAGCCGCGAACGCCGGATCGAAATTGGTCTCGATGCTCAATGAAAGTCCACTGTTGGCGGTGCGTGGACCGCGATGGTAGCACGGTGACTACGACTCATCGTCGATCGGAACTGACTCAAACGTTGCGACGAGGCGTTGCGCTCGACAGGCTGCGCACGATCCCGCGCCATCGCAGCGACAGCCGTGCTCGGCAAGCTCCAGCACGAGGCCAAGCAGGTCTGGCGTCGCGGCGATGACTGGCGCGTTGCGGGGGGAGGCGACCGTTGCGATGAACACACTTCCGTCGTGGGTCCAGATCTCGCAGTCGTCATGATCGGAAGCGCGCCACGGTCCAGGCGTGAGCATCATGTTCCGCTCCAGTCATTGCAGAATCTGCCATGCATCCAAGTGCGGATCACTGCGATTCTTGCCAGATCTCCGGCACTCAGGCGCCTTTCGACCCATGGCTGGCAAGCGGCGTACCGTACGGTTGTCCTGACAACTGACAACCGGGAACTGAAAACTAGAAAAGGGTGGAGGCGACGCGGAGCGCCATGTCTACCCACGGGCCGGGGTAGACGCCGATGCCGATCACGCCGATCAGGCAGATGACGATCGCGAGGCCGAGCAGGCCGGGGACGGGAATGGGATCTGTGCGGTCGGACGTTTCGATATACATCCGGCGCGCGACGAGCAGGTAGTAGTAGAGGGCGACGACGGTCAGGACGGCGCCGAGGAAGACCAGGCCGTACAGACCGCGCTCGATGGCGGCCCAGAAGACATAGAGCTTGGCCCAGAAGCCGGCGACGAACGGAATGCCGCCGAGCGACAGCAGGAAGATCAGCATCGCCAGCGCGAGCAGAGGCGAGCGCTGCGCGAGGCCCTTGTAGGCATCGATGCCGTCAGAGGACTCCGACTGCGCCACGGCCTCGACGACCATGAAGGCGCCCATGTTGCCGAACAGGTAGGCCACCAGGTAGAAGAGCATCATCGCCACGCCCGAGCTCGAGAACGCGGCGAGGCCGATGAGCATGTAGCCGATGTGCGCGATGCCCGAGTAGGCGAGCAGCCGCTTGATGTTGCTCTGCGGAATCGCCATCAGGTTGCCGGTGACGATCGTCATGCCGGCAATCGCCGCGACCATCGGCATCCACATCAGCGAGGTGCTGCCGGCACCTTCGACATACAGCCGGATGATGGCGACGAAGCCGGCCGCCTTTGGCGCCACGGCCAACCACGCGACAAACGGCGTGCTGGCGGCCTCATACGCATCGGGCGCCCACATGTGAAACGGGAACGCCGCGATCTTGAAGCTCAAACCCGCGAACAGCATCGTCATCCCCAGCACCATCAGGGGACTGCCGTCGGCCAGCGCCGGGCCAATGGCCTCGAGCGCGGTACTGCCGGTGACGCCGTAGATGAACGACATGCCGTAGGCGATCACGGCCGATGAGACGGTGCCGACGAGGAAGAACTTGAGCGCCGCTTCCGATGTCGTGGAGTCGCGCTTCAGGAAGCCGGTGAGCACGTAGAGCGGAATCGACATCAGCTCGAACGCGACGAAGATCAGCACCAGGTCGCGCGCCGACGCCAGCACCATCATCCCGACGAGAGAGGAGAGGATGGCGAAGTGATATTCGGCGGATCGCCTGGCGAACGTCGAGTGGCGCAAGGTCAGCGATCCGAGGAGGCTGACCATGGTGGCGACGATGAAGAGGCGTTTGGCGAAGAGCGCGAAGTCATCCTGGACGAACGACAGGCTGAAGAGCGAGGCGCCTTCGGTGGCGACAAACGTCAGGCCAAGGACGCCAACGAGGCCGATGAGCGTCAGCCAGCCGATGCGCTGATGCGCATTGCCCTGCGTGATCAAGCCGACGATCAGCACGAGGACCGCCAGCGCAAACAGTGCCACTTCGGCTAGGAGCGGCATGCCGAGATCGAAGGTCATCGTCCGGTCAACCGCATCAGCAGCGGCATCGTCGCCGTATCAATCGGCGCGATTGCCAGGCTCGGCACCACGCCGAAGAGCACGAGCACGAATACGAGGATGCCGAGCGCCGCCCATTCCGTGCCGACGGCGTCGGGCAGGTTCTGGAAGTGCGGGTCGGTGCTTGGCGGTCCCCAGAAGATCGCCTTGGTCACGCGAAGCACGTAGATGGACGTCAGGAGCGCGCCGATGACGCCGGGGAACAGCCACCAGGGGTGTGCCGAGCTCCACGCGCCAAGGAAGGTGAGGAACTCGGCGACGAAGCCTGCGGTGGCCGGCAGGCCGAGCGACGATAAGCCTGCGATGGTGAAGGCGGTGGCGATGCCCGGCATCATGGTGCCGAAGCCGCCCATCTTGAAGATCTCCCGCGAGTGCGACTTCTCGTAGACGAGACCCACCAGCGCGAAGAACAGCCCCGTCATGATCCCGTGCGCGAACATCTGGAAGACCGAGCCATTCAGGCCGGTCTGCGTCAGCGTCGCCGCACCCAGCATGACGACGCCCATGTGCGAGACCGACGAGTACGCGATCACGTACTTCAGGTCGGTCTGGGCCAGCGCGCTGAGCGCGCCGTAGACGATGTTGATGCAGGCGATGGCGCCGACCAGCCACGCCCACTCAACCGACGCGTCGGGGAGCAGGCCCATGCCGAGCCGAACCACGCCGTAGGCGCCAAGCTTCATCAGCACGCCCGCGTGCAGCATCGAGACGGCGGTGGGCGCCGACGCATGGCCGTCCGGCGACCACGTGTGGAAGGGCCAGATGGCGGCGAGGATGCCGAAGCCGATGTAGAAGGCGAGAAAGACCCACGACTGCAGCGTCGGGTCGATGTTCATCGCCTGGAAGTCGAGGAACGAGAACGAGCGGGACCCGTTGGCGACGTAGAGCGCCAGGATGCCGACGAGGATGAAGGCCGACCCGAAGAGCAGGTACAGCGTCAGCTTCATCGCCGCGTATTCCTTCGTGCCGACGCCGGTGCGTCCCATCGCCCAGCCGAAGATGCCCTGCGGCTTCACGTACCCGGACGATCCCCAGATGCCGATCAGCAGGTACATCGGCAGCACGGCGATCTCGTAGAACAGGAAGAAAACGAACAGGTCGAGCGAGACGAAGACGCCGTAGACGCCGGTCACCAGCAGGAGCAGCAGCGCGTAGAACTCCTGCCCGCGCTCCTTCACCGTCCACGACGCGAACGCGCCGGCGAAGATGATGATCGAGGTGAGCAGCACCATCAGCGCGCTCATCCCGTCGAGGCCGAGCTCGTAGGAGATGCCGAGCGACGGCACCAGCGCGAATTTCTCGCCGAACTGGAAGCCGGCCGCCACGCGGTCGTAGGCCCAGTAGACGTAGAGTGACGCCACCAGCGACACGAACGCGCCGAGCACCGCCGTCCAGCGGACCAGCAGCGGGCTGCGCCGGCCGAGGAACATGATGATCAGCGCCGCCACGAACGGCGCCCACGTCATGATGGAGAGCAGAGGCAGGTTCAACTCAGTTTCATCCAGAGAATCAACGCCAGCACCCCTACCGCGACACCGTACACGTAATCCTGTGCCTTGCCGGTTTGAATCGTGCGCAGGTCATCGCCGGCGGTCAGCGTCCACGCGCTGACCATGTTGAGCACGCCGTCGACGATGTAGCGGTCGGTCCAGCCAACCACCCGCGCGAAAGTCAGCAGCACCCGCTCGTAGACGAAGATGAACGCATCATCGACCCAGAACTTCGCGAGAGCGGCGGTGCGAATCGGTCCGAATGCCGACGCCAGGCTCTCGGGGTTGATCGTCCGGCGCTGATACGTCAGCCACGCCAGCAGGATGCCCACGACCGCCACACCAACCGCGCTCGGCGTCAGCCAGCCCGGCGCGGCGTGCTCGGCGGCTTCCGCCGGCAGCAGCGGGCCGATCAGCGTCGAGTAGATCCCGACGAACATCGCGAGCGCCGCGAGCGTCAGCAGCGGCAGCAGCATCGACGCGGGCGGATCGTGCAGGTGCGACGAGTGCGGGCCCGGCTGATCGTGCACGATCTTGCCCTCGTCCGGCGGCGTCGTCATCACCAGCTCGCCATGTGACGCGGCCACGTGAGACGGTCCGTAGAACGCGAGAAACACGACGCGGAACATGTAGAACGCCGTGAGAAACGCCACCAGCATCAACACCGCGAACGGCCCGGGTAGTCCGCCGGCCCACATCGCGCCGAGAATTTCTTCCTTCGAGAGGTAACCGCCGAAGAACGGGATGCCGGCGAGCGACAGCGTGCCGATGAGGAAGACGATCGCGGTGATCGGCATCTTGCGCGCGAGGCCGCCCATCTTCGAGATGTCGTTGGTGCCGACGGCGTGAATCACGGCGCCGGCGCCGAGGAAGAGCAGCGCCTTGAAGAGGCCGTGCGTCAGCAGGTGGAAGAAGCCGGCCGCCGAGAAGCCGGCGCCGATCGCCGCCATCATGTAGCCGAGCTGCGAAACGGTGGAGTAGGCGAGCACCCGCTTGATGTCGTCCTGCACGCAGGCAAGCACCGCGGCGAGAAGCGCGGTAAATGCGCCAACCCACGCGACGATCAGCAGCACGTCAGGCGTCAGCGCGAAGAGCCATGACGTCCGGTGCAGCAGGTAGACGCCGGCGGTCACCATCGTCGCGGCATGAATCAGGGCCGAGACCGGTGTCGGCCCTTCCATCGCGTCGGGGAGCCAGACGTGGAACGGGAACTGCGCCGACTTGCCCGCGGCGCCGAGGTAGATGCAGAAGGTGATGATCGACAGGCCGGCCAGCGGCAGGGTGCTGGACTGGACCATCGCGTGCAGCTCGGTGAGGTCGAACGTGCCGGCCGACCGCCACAGCAGGACGATGCCGATGAGGAAGCCGACGTCGCCAAGCTTTGTCGTCCAGAACGCCTTGACTGCCGCGCGCGCCGCCTCGGGCTTGGGGTACCAGAAGCCGATGAGCAGATACGAACAGAGGCCGACGAGCTCCCAGCACATGAACAGCTGGAGCAGGTTGGGCGAGAGCACCAGGCCCATCATCGAGAACGCGAACAGCGACTGATACGTGTAGTAGCGGCCCAGCCCCTTGGGCGGCTCCTCGTGCAGGTATCCGAGCGAATACACCTGCACCAGCAGCGCCACGAGCGTGACGAGCATCAGCATGACTGTCGAATCGGGATCGACGAGCACGCCGACGGTCGCGAGCGATTTTCCCTGGCCCGGCAGCCACTCCCAGAGGTGCAGCGTCGGGATGGTGGATTCGCCCTGGGCGAGCCACGCCATGACCGCGGCGGCGAACGCGCCGGTGGCGCACAACACCGAGAAGTACGCCGCGGGCCGGCCGAGCCTCCGGAACGGCGCGACGATCGCCAGCACGAAAAACGATGCCAGCGGAAGCAGCAGAGAGACGAGCGCCAGCGTGCCGGGGTCGGTCCTCATCCTTTGAGCAGATCCAGGTGATCCGCCATCGCCGTGCGGCGAACGCGGAAGAGGAGGATGACGATGGCCAGTCCGAGCGCCATCTCGGCGACGGTGATGCTGATGGTGAACACGGTGAAGACCATGCCGGCAACGCTGCCGTTGAAGCGCGAGAACGCCACCAGGTTGATGTTGACCGAGTTGAGCATCAGCTCGATGCCAAGCAGGATGCCGATCGTGTTGCGGCGGGTGATCACGCCGAACAGCCCGATGCAGAAGAGCGCCGACGAGAGGACGAGAAACGGCTGCAGGCCCATGCGTTTACTCTTCCGGCCGCGCGAAGTAGATCGCGCCGAGAAGCGCCGCCAGCATCAGGACCGCCAGCAGCTCGAACGGAAGCACGAAACGGGTCAGCACGCTTTCGCCGATCGCCTTGGTGAGGTCGTCGGGCATGATCGGCCGCTCGGTCGCGAGCGGCCGCTCCAGCACCGTGGTGATCAGAAGCCAGAGCAGCGCGCCGCAGACCAGCGCCCCGCCGGCGATGCGGCGGTTCGTCTGCGTGATGGTCTCGCCGACCAGGCGTTCGGTGACGACGATGGCAAAGACGACGATCGTCACGACGCCGCCCGCGTAGAGCAGCAACTGGACGGCGGCGAGGAACTCGGCGTCGAGCAGCAGGAAGATCCCCGCCGTCCCCGTGAGCGCCAGCGCCAGCCAGAGCACGGCGTGAAAGAGATTTTTCGAGAGCACGACGGCCAGCGCTGAGACCACCAGCATGGCCGAGAGGGCGTAGAACGCGACGGCCTCGCCTGTCACGCTTTGGCCTCCGTCGGCTTGGGAGCAGCAGGTGCGGCGTGGCCGGGTCGCGGCGCGCCCTTGGGTGGCGCCTGCATGTCGCGCAGCTTGTTGCCCGTCGCCCACGTCCGCTCGTGCTGCAGGCCGATGGTGTGGAGGCGATCCTTGTCGAGGAGCATCTCCCGGCGATCGGCGGTGGGCATGTCGAACGACTTCATCATGACGATGGCGTCGGTCGGGCAGACCTGCACGCACAGCTCGCAGAACTCGCAGGCGTAGAGCTCGAGCGTGAAGCTCTTGGCGTAGTTCCGCTCAGGCGTCTTGAGCATCTCGACCTTGATCACCGCCGGCGGGCAGACGAACTCGCACAGGCGGCAGCCGATGCAGGCTTCGTCGCCCGTGTCAGGCTCGTAGACCAGCGCCAGCAGGCCGCGATACCGCTCCGGATACTTTCGCTCGGTGGTCGGATAATGCACCGTCACCGGCTTGCGGAAGAGATTCCGGAGGGTCATGCCCATCGCCTTCAGCACCGCGCGCACGATGACCGTTGGTTCGGTGCCCTTCATGGCGCGATTCTCCAGACGACAACCATCCCGGTGGCCACGAGCAGCAGCAGGGTGGCGGGCATCAGCACCTTCCACGAGAGCGCCAGGATCTGGTCGACGCGAATCCGGACGAAGCTCCACCGCACCCAGGTCACGAGCAGGAAGAGGACGACCGCCTTGAGCGTGAACCAGATCGGTCCGAGCCATTCGGGACCGGGCCCGCCCCAGGCGCCGAGGAAGAGCAGCGCGCCGAGGTAGGACGAGCCGATGACGTGTGCGTACTCGCCGAGCTGAATCAGCGCGAACTTCATCCCGGAGTATTCAACCCGGAAGCCCGCGACCAGCTCGGACTCCGCTTCGAGGATGTCGAAGGGCACGCGGTTTTCCGCCGCCAGCGTCGAGATGATGAAGAAGAGGAACGCGAGCTGGCCGATCACCGGGTAGAAGATGAACCAGTAGCCGCCGCCCTGCGCCGCAGCAATATCGGAGAGCCGGAGCGAGCCGGCGAGCAGCACCGGCACCAGCGCCGAGAAGATGAACGGCAGGTCGTAGGAGATGATCTGGTTGACGGCGCGCATCGCCGACAGCAGCGCGTACTTGTTGTTCGATCCCCAGCCGGCCATGAAGAGCCCGACGATCTCCATCGCCGAGACCGCGAGGAAGAAGAGGATGCCGATGTTGAGGTCGGCCACGCCCAGTCCCGGCGCGAACGGGATGGTGGCGAAGATCAGCATGCACGGCAGCAGGAAGACGATCGGCGCCAGGTTGTAGATGCTCCGGTCGGCCGCCGTCGGCACGATGTCTTCCTTCATCATCAGCTTGAGCGCGTCGGCAATCGGCTGCAGCAGGCCGTGCGGCCCGACCCGGTACGGACCGATGCGCGACTGCATGCGCGCGGCGAACTTGCGCTCGAGCAGCGTGACGTAGGTGACCATGCCGATCACCACGTTCAGCACCACGAACGGCGCGATCAGCATCGTCAGCGTCACCGATCCACCTCGCCAAACACCGGATCCACCGAGCCCATGATCGCGGGGACGTCCGCGACCTTCACGCCGGGAACGATGTAGGGCAGCACGGCCAGGTTCGAGAACGACGCGCCGCGCCATTTCATGCGGTACGGCTTGGCGGTGCCGTCGGCAATCAGGTAGCAGCCCACTTCGCCGCGCGGGCCCTCGACGCGCGTATAAGCCTCGCCCTTGGGAATCCTGACCTGCGCGACCGACTTGAGGCCCGGCATCGACGAGATCGGCCCCTCGGGGAGCTTGTCGAGCGCCTGGCGCGCAATCGAGCTCGCCTGGCGGAACTCGGCCATCCGCACTCGATACCGTGCGAAGCAGTCGCCGACCGTTTCCACCGGGATCGTGAATTGGAAATCCTCGTAGGACGAATACGGCGCGGCCTTGCGAATGTCGAAGTTGACGCCCGAACCACGCAGCAGCGGGCCGGCGATGCCGACGTCTTCGGCCAGCTCGCGGCTGATGAAGCCCACGCCCTTGGCGCGCGCGAGGAAGAACGGGTTGCCCTCGAGCATCTGTTCGTACTCGACGACGCGGCCGTCGATCGCGTCCAGTGTCGTGCGGCAGTGCTCGATCCAGTTCGCGGGGGCGTCGTAGCGGACGCCGCCGACCTGGAAGAATCCATAGAGGAGCCGCGCGCCGACGAGCTCTTCGAACAGGTCGAGGATCGTCTCGCGCTCGCGGATGGTGTAGAGGAAGATCGTCGCGCCGCCGCCGAGGGCGCCGCCCATGTCCATGCACCAGGTGCCGAGCCAGAGCAGGTGCGAGGCGATGCGCTGCAGCTCGGCGCAGATCACCCGCAGGTACTGCGCGCGCTTCGGCACTTCGATCTTGCCGATCTGCTCGGCCGCCATCACGTAGGCGAACTCGCTGGTCATCGCGGCGACGTAGTCGGTCTTCGAGGCGATGCTGGGGTACTGCGCGTAGGTGAGCGTCTCGGCGAGCTTCTCGTGGCAGCGGTGCAGGTAGCCGATCACCGCGTCGACGCCGACCACCTCTTCGCCCTCGAGCTCGAGGATCGCGCGGAAGACGCCGTGGGCCGACGGATGCTGCGGCCCCATGTTCATCGAGAGCCGCTCGCCGCCCGAGTAGTCGAACTCGATCTTGCGGCGCGACCGATCGGCCTCCGTCAACTCCTGCTCGATGCGGCGCGGACCTTCACGGTCCGCGATAGGAATATTTCCGCTCATCGGTAGGGCGGGTACGGCGTGTCGACCGCGTAAGACTTCAGGAGTGGGTGCCCGACCCAGCTATCTTCGAGCAGGATGCGCCGCAGGTCCGGATGGCCCTCGAAGCGGATGCCGAACATGTCCCAGCATTCGCGCTCCATCCAGTTGGCGCCGCGATAGACCGGCACCATCGACGCGCACGTCGACACGCCAGGGCCCAGCCGCGTCTTCATCATCACGGCAAACCCGGCGTCGAGGTTTTCGACGCGCGCGATCACCTCGAGGCCGTCAGCCTTCCAGTCAACGGCGCTCGAAAAAGAGAAGAATTGGCAGCCGAGCGTCTCTTTGGCGAATTGCGCGAAGGCGCCCCACTGATCCGGGGGCACCATCACGACGAGAGGAATACCGGCCGTGACCTGCGCGCCCGCGAAGCGCTCTGCGATGAGTGCGGTAGCCTGCTCGGCGGTCATCGCGTCAGTCGACCTTCGGCGTTGGCGGAGCGCGCCGGCCAGTCTTGCGGAAGTGGCTGATCTGGTCCTGCAGGAGCAGTAGTCCGTTGAGCAGCGATTCGGGAGGCGGCGGGCAGCCGGGCACGTAGACGTCCACCGGAATCACGCGATCGACGCCCTTCACCACGTGGTAGCCGTGCCGGAACGGACCGCCGGAGTTGGAGCACGATCCCATCGACACGGCCCACTTCGGGTCGGGCATCTGCGCGTAAATGCGCTCGAGCATGGGCGCCATCTTAATCGTGACCGTGCCCGAGACGATCATCAGATCCGAATGGCGCGGCGACGCCCAGGGCACCATGCCGAGCCGCTCGACGTCGAAGCGCGACGCAAACGTCGCCATCATCTCGATCGCGCAGCACGCGAGTCCGAACGTCACCGGCCAGATCGACGACTTGCGGGCCCAGTTGAGGAATGCGTCGGCCGTGGTCGTGACCAGGAACCCGCCGGGAAACCCGTGGATGCCCTCGGTCAGCGAGGTGAACGCCTGCGAGTGCTGGTCGCCCTCAGGCCTGGTCTTGTGCAGCTGCTCCCACTCCTGCAGCTCCTTGAAATTCCGCCAGACGGGCGCGGGAATGACCGGAACGTTCGGCGGCTTCATTGCCATTCGAGGATCTTCTCCCGGTAGGCGTAAACCCACCCCAGCGACAGGATCGAGAGAAACAACACCATCGTGCCCATGCCCCACATCCCGAGCCCGCGAAGCGCGAGCACCCACGGGAACAGGAAGACCGCCAGGGCATCGAACACGATGAAAATCAACGCCACCAGGTAGAAACCAACCGGAAATTGCACCCACGCCTCGCCAATCGGCTCGGCGCCGCACTCGTAACTTTCCAGCTTCTGCTTGGTCGGCCTCGACGGCCGCAGCAGCCACGCCGCGCCCAGCGACACGACGCCAAAAGCGACGATCATGCCGAAGAACACGACGACGGGGAGGTATCCGGTCAGCGGAAGCTCTCCATGATTTCAGCCAGGACCGCCTTGCCGGGACGCGTCTTCGAGTCGGGCAGGAACGCCAGCGGCTCGTCGACGACGCCGAGCATCTCGAGGTAGTCCGGCTTGTCCGGCTCGACGTAGAGGATGCCGGTGGCGAACTCGCCCCGCCGTGACGTCTCCTGGATCAGGCGCGTCGCCATCACCTTGTCGGTCGGGTTGTAGTCCTCGGCGATCTTGGTGAGGAGCAGTCGCGAACCGTTATGCAGCGTCACGGATGTTGTCGTGCCGGCATCATATTCGACATTGATGTCTTCGAAGAACGGAACGAAGCCGACGTCGCCAAGCGGCTCGTCGTGTTCCTTCACGTAGGAGTAGCTCTTGGTCGAACCCTCGTGGTCGTTGAAGGTCACGCAGGGCGAGATCACGTCGATCATGCAGGTGCCCTTGTGGCTGATGGCCGCCTTGAGGATCGCCTTGAGCTGCTTCGGGTCGCCCGAGAACGACCGCGCGACAAACGACGCGCCGAGCTCGATGGCCAGCGCGCAGGTGTCGATCGGCGGCAGGTCGTTGACCACGCCGTTCTTGAGCGTGGAGCCGAGGTCGGCGGTCGGCGAGAGCTGCCCCTTGGTCAGGCCGTAGCAGCCGTTGTCTTCGATGATGTAAATCATCGGGATGTTGCGGCGCATCAGGTGGATGAACTGGCCGATGCCGATCGCCCCGGTGTCGCCGTCGCCGCTGACGCCGATGGCGAGCATCTTCCGGTTGGCGCAGATGGCGCCGGTCGCCACCGACGGCATGCGGCCGTGCACCGAGTTGAAGCCGTGGGCGGCGCTCAGGAAGTAGGCCGGGCTCTTGCTCGAGCAGCCGATGCCCGAGAACTTGATGACCTGCGTCGGGTCGATGCCCATCTCGAAAAACGAGTCGATGATGCGCTCGGTGATGGCGTTATGGCCGCAGCCGGCGCAGAGCGTCGTCTTGCCGCCGCGGTAGGGGACCGGATCGAGCCCGATGCGGTTGATCTTCTTGCCCGGCGCGGCCGGAGGCGTGGCTGATGTCGACATGATTTACCGGCCCTCTTGCTTCAACAGTTCGGTGGTCACGGACCGGCCGTCGATTGGCAGCCCGACATAGTGGCGAATGCTGCGAAGCTTGGCGAACTGCTCCGCGTTGCACTCCATCTTGAGCAGCGAGAGCATCTGGCCGTCGCGGTTCTGCTCGACGACGTAGACGCGCTCGCACTTGTCGACGAATTCCCACACTTCCTTCGTGAACGGGAAGGCGCGGAGCCGGAGGTACGACGTCTCGATCTGTTCCTCGTTGACCAGCTGGTCGCGCGATTCGACGATCGCCCAGTGCGTGGTGCCCCAGGCGATGATGCCGATCCCGCCCTTGCCGCTCTTGGCGGCCTTGGCGCTCATCACGACCTCGGGCTTCGGCACGAGCGTCCGCGCGGTGTCGAACTTGCGCCCGAGCCGATCGAGGTTGTTGGCGTAATCGTCAGCGCGCTCGCTGTACTGCGCGAACTCGTTGTGGCCGGAGCCGCGGGTGAAGTACGCCGGCATGCCGTCGCCGGGCACCGTGCGGTAGGGGATGCCGTCGCCGTCGACGTCCTTGTAGCGTCCCCACTGGCCGAGCTCCTTCAGCTTGGCGGCGTCGAGCCGCTTGCCGCGGTCGAGCGGGCGCTCGGTAAACTCGAACGGCTGCGACATCCAGTTGTTCATGCCGAGGTCGAGGTCGGTCATCACGAAGATCGGCGTCTGGAGACGCTCGGCGAGGTCGAACGCGTCCATCGCCATGGTGTAGCACTCGTGCACCGAGCAGGGCAGGAGCAGCGGGTGCTTGGTGTCGCCGTGCGAGAGGAGCGCGGTCGAGAGGATGTCCTGCTGCGCGGTGCGCGTGGGCAGGCCGGTTGACGGCCCGACGCGCTGGACGTCGAAGATCACCGCCGGCACTTCGGCGTAGTAGCCGAGGCCGGTGAACTCGGACATCAGCGAGATGCCGGGGCCAGCCGTGGACGTCATGGCGCGGGCACCCATCCAGCCGGCGCCGATGACCATGCCAAGGGCCGCGAGCTCATCCTCGGCCTGGATCGCCGCGAACGTCGTCTTGCCGGTCTCCGGGTCCTTCCGGTACTTCTTCAAGTACTCGATCAGCGACTCGCAGAGCGACGACGACGGGGTAATCGGATACCAGCCGACGAAGGTGACGCCGGCCATCATGCAGCCGATCGCGGCGGCGGCATTGCCCTCGATCAGGATCATGCCGGTGGTCTTGTCCATCGGCTCGACGACGAACGGATCCTGCTTGGTGAGGCTGGCCTCGGCGAAGGCGTAGCCCGCCTTGAGGGCGCCCAGATTGAGCTGGATCGCCTTTTCCTTCTTCCCGAGCTGCTTCCGGAGCGCCTTCTCCATCTGCATCATGTCGATCGACAGCAGGCGCGAGAGCACGCCGTCGTAAATCATGTTGCGCACGAGGCGCCGCAGCTTGGCGTCGGTGGTAATCGGGTTGATCAGCTTGTCGAAGGGGACGGGATAGAAGGTGAGGTCCTTGCGCAGCTCATTCAGCTTGAGCGGCTCGTCGTAGAGCACCGCGGCGCCGGGCGCCAGCGTCAGGACGTCTTCCTTGGCGGTCTCGACGTTCATGGCCACGAGGAAGTCGACTTCCTTCTTGCGGCCGATATATCCCTTCGCGCTGGCGCGAATGGTGTACCACGTGGGCAGGCCCGCGATGTTCGACGGGAACATGTTCTTGCCGGAGACCGGCACGCCCATCTGGAAAATAGAGCGCAGCAGGACCATGTTTGCGGTCTGGCTGCCCGATCCATTGACGGTGGCTACCTGGATGGCGAAATCGTTGATGATGCGGTCCTCGCGGGGACGCGAGGCGGTTTCCTGCTCGGCGACATCGGACACTGACATGTTTCTATCCTGCTCCCAGCCTTTACCGCATAACTGTGGAGGAGATTCCAGTTGTTTACGGGTTGGATTGCCGAAAGATTATATAAGAGCGGTCGGCTACGACGCTAGCTTGGAGAGGAGCGCGTCACCCGTCCAGGGCTGACGCTCGATCAGGCGCTCGGCGGCCGCGGCGGTCACCGGCATTGAGAAGTAGAACCCTTGCGCGTATTCGCAGCCAAGCGCCTTGAGCTGCGTCAACTGCTCGCGTGTCTCCACGCCTTCCGCGACGACATCCATCCCCAGGCTGTGCCCGAGGCTGACGATCGCCTGGAGCATCTCGGCGCCCCGCTTGGCGCGGCCGATGCGGCTCACGAAGGAACGATCGACCTTCAGCGTCTCGACCATTAACTGGTGGAGGTAGCTCAAGGAAGAGTAGCCGGTTCCGAAGTCGTCGAGGCTGCAGCCGACGCCCATGATCCGCAGCCGCTCGACCATCTCCCGCGCGGCGTCGAGGTCGTCGAGAAACGCGCTCTCGGTGATTTCGAGCTTCAGGCTCGTCGGCGGCAGGCCGGTTCGGTCAAGCACCGCCTCTATCTCGCTGGCGAAGTCGATGGCCGAAAACTGGCGGCTCGAGACGTTGACGGAGATCGTCTGCGGCGCGAGGCTTCCGAATTTCTTCTGCCAGTCGACCATCCGCCGGCACGACTCGAAGAGCGCCAGTTGTCCGAGGTGCAGGATCATGCCCGTGCTCTCGGCGACGGGGATGAATTCCGCGGGGCCGACCATGCCGGGCGAGGGATGTCCCCAGCGCATCAGCGCCTCGAATCCGGTAATTGCCCCGGTCTCGACCGCGACGATCGGCTGGTAGTGCAGGTCGAAGCCCTCGTGATCGATCGCCCGCCGCAGGTCGGTTTCGATGCGCAGCCGCGCAATCGCCTTCTCGCGCATCGTCGGATCGAAAATCTCGCAGGGAACCGTGCCTTCGGCCTGGGCACGGTGCAGCGCCGTGACGGCGTCGCGCAGGATGTCTTCGGCTCGGGTGTAGCCCGTCGTGCTGATGGCAATGCCGACGCTGGCCGAGATGAAGACCTCCTGGCCGTCCAGGTCGAATGGCTGCTCGAAGGCGGCACGGAGGCGCTGCGCCACTCGAACGGTGTCGCTGGCGTCGCCAATGTCGTCGATCAGGACGTTGAATTCGTTGCCGCCCAGCCGCGCGAGCGTGCAGCCGGGACCCTCGTTCGCCAGCGAGTCGGTGGGACGGAGCCGCGCCTGCAGCCGGTTGGCCACCGCGACGAGCAGCCGATCGGCGGTCATCGGCCCCAGTGTCTCGTTGACGAGATTCAGCCGATCGAGCCCGAGAACGAGCAGTGCAAACCGGTAGTTTGAGCGCCGCTGCGCGCGCTTGATCGCCCGATCGAGTACGTCGATAAACAGATGCCGGTTGGGAAGGCCGGTGACGGCGTCGGAGACCTTGGCGTCGGTGATGTCGGTCAGCGAGCCCGCCAGCCGTGTGGGCACGCCCGCCGCGTTCCAGACGGCGGCGCCGCGGCACAGCACCCATCGCAGCGCCCCGTTCTGATGCCGCATCCGGTGTTCCGACTCGAAATGCCCGGCGTCGCCTTCGAGATGCGCTTTCAGTTGCTCCCGCACGGCGTCGATGTCATCTTCGTGCACCCGCGAGAACCATTCATCTGGGCCGGCGCCGATCTCGGGCTCGCTGTAGCCGAGCATGTCCTTCCAGCGAGCCGACCAGTGCACTTCGTTGGTCGTGAGGTTCCAGTCCCAGAGGCCGTCGCGTGCGCCGGTGCCGGCCAGCGCGTAGCGTTCTTCGCTGATGCGCAGGTCGGCGACGGCTGACTTGTGCGCGAGGTGGGTGCTGATGCGTGCGAGCGCCACTGCGAAATCGACCGGCTTGGTCACGTAATCGTTCGCGCCCAGGCGGAACGCTTCGACGATGTCGGCGCCCTCGGTGCGGGCGGTGACCATGATGACCGGCAGATCGGTTTGCGAGCGGGTTTTTCGAAGCTCGCTGAGCACCTCGAGACCGCTCATCTCGGGCATCTCGACGTCGAGCAGCACCAGGTCGTAGGGCTGCGTCAGCGCGAGCGCCAGCGCGTCGTGTCCGCAGGCCGCCGTGGTGACGGCGTACCCCCGCTGCGCCAGCCGGCGCGACAACGCCTCCCGGTTGGGCTCAATGTCATCCACGATCAGCAGCGAGTAGCGGGGCATCACGCGACAGCCGCCGTCGCGAGGAGGCCGGTGCTGGCGCCGGCGAGCCACAAAACTGCCGCAAATGTGAACGAAACGGCGTTACGCGCAGATCGGACAGGCGAAAGTCTCACCGCCGTTCATAATCGGCAGAACCGTGAGGAACTGGAATTAGCCGAGCGGATGCGCCGCGATCAGGTGGTCCGTGACGATGCGGCCGCCGATCAGGTGTTCCTGGATGATCCGCTCGAGTACTGGCGGATCACATTCTTCGTACCAGGTTCCCTCGGGATAGACGACGGCAATCGGCCCGCCTTCACAAATCCGCAGGCAGTTCGCCCGGGTGCGCAGGACACCGCCCTGGTCGGCCAGCCCGAGCTCCTTGAGCCGCTTCTTCAAGAAGTCCCACGCCGCGATCCCGCGCTCCTTGTCACAGCACTTGGGCGTCGCCTGATCCGCGCAGAGAAAGATGTGGCGCCTCGCCACCGGGATGCCAATCTTCTCGACGACCTTCTGTTGCGACTCAGTCAAAACAACGTCACCTCAACCACTGCGCCCTGCTCGACGATGTCGATGTCGATCGGGATTTCGATGTAGCCATCCGCCTGCGACATGCTGGTGATGTCGCCCGAGGCCTTGAATGCGGGGAGCGCTGTGCCATCGACGATTCGCACGGTGTAGAACTGGTGGCGCCCGGCTGGCGACACGATGCGCTTTGCGAGCGGAACGGCGATCTTCTTGACCATGCGCGGCGGCAGGCGGGCGATCTGTCGCAGCGCGGGGCCCAGCAGGATGTAGGCGTTCGAGAGGCATGACGAGGGGTAGCCCGGCATGCCGAAGAACGGTTTGCCCTTGATCAATCCGAAGGCCGTCGGCTTGCCTGGCTTGACCGAGATGCCGTGGAAGAGGATTTCGCCGAGATCGCCGAGCACGTCGAGGATCAGGTCGCGTTCTCCGACCGAGCTGCCGCCAGAGAAGACGAGCACGTCTTCGTGCAGACAGTCTTCCACCGCGCGCGAGATGTCCGCAATCGTGTCGGCCGCTGCGCGGTGAGGCACGGGCACGCCGCCGTGCTCGGCCACCGCCGCCGAGAGCGTGAAGCGGTTGATGTCGTAGATGTGGCCCGGCTCGAGCGGCTTCCCGGGTTCGACGATTTCGTTGCCGGTCGAGAGTATCGCCACGCGCGGACGCGCGTACACGTCGACGCTGCGAAGGCCGACGGCGGCGATGGCGCCGACGCGGCTGGCGTTCAGCTCTTCGCCGGCGCGAAGCACTGTCTGGCCGCGCTGGATGTCGGCACCCTGCCGGCCGGTGTTCTGCCCCGGCTCCACGCCCGCGAAGACGCGAACGCTCCCTCCATCGTCCGCGTCGGTTTCCTCGACCATGACCACCGCGTCGGCGCCGTCGGGCATGGGCGCGCCGGTGGCAATCTCGGTGCACTGGCCGGCGCCGACCGTGCGTGATGGCATCTGCGCCGTGAAGACTTTCTCAATCCAGGTGAGTGTCTTCGGCTGCGCGCGGCTGGCGCCGGTCGTGTCCTGCGCGCGCACGGCGTAACCGTCCATGGCCGCGCGCGTGAATGGCGGCACGTCGGCGGTGGACACCACGTCCCTGGCGAGGACGCGCCCGTTCGCCGCTTCGAGCGCGACATGCTCCATCCGCTCGATCGGACGAATCGCCCCGTCAATCAACGCCCGCGCCTGGTCGAGCGGGATCGTCCCCTTGAACGGCCGCATCTTCGTCGTCATCTATTTATTCAACTGCTGCACGACGTGTCCGAGCTCCGGGACGATGAGCTGCGTCATGGCGAGGCGGACGGCGCTTTCGGAGCCAGGCAGGACGAAGATCGCGCTGCGCGCCACGGTGCCGGCGGTCGCGCGGCTCATCATCGCGGCCGATCCGATCTCCTGGAAGCTGAGCATGCGGAACAGCTCGCCGAATCCGTGCAGGCGTTTCTCCAGCAGGCCGTCGATCGCCTCGTAGGTGCCGTCGCGAGAGCTGACGCCGGTGCCGCCTGTCGTGATGATGACCCTGACGCGCTCGTCGGCGAGCTGCGCGCGCACCGCCGATGCCACCTGGAGCGGATCGTCCTTGACGATCGCGTAATCGAGCACCGTGTGGCCGGCCGCTTCGAGCAGCTCGAGGATGGCGTGGCCGCTGGTGTCGGTGTCAGGCGTGCGCGTATCGCTGACGGTGAGGATGAAGCAGGTCACCGACGCAGGCGCCTGCGCCTTGTGTTCGATTGAAGGCTCGCTCACGGCCCGCTGATTATAGTCAGGCGGTTCTTCCCCGGCGGCTTGGAGGCCATCGAATTCTCCTGATATAGTGGTGTTTCAGTTTTCGATCCCTACCCTTCGCGCGCCCTTAGCTCAGCTGGATAGAGCGTCTGGCTACGAACCAGGAGGTCGCAGGTTCGACTCCTGCAGGGCGCACCACCTCAATCAGCGTAAGTTCTGACTCGACACGCCCATGGCGCGCCGAAGTTCGCGTCTCGCGCCACGGCGAACGAAGGCGGGCAGGGCGCACCAACCTCATTCGAGCGACCTGACCCACCGTGAGCTGCGACGCAACCCTGTCCTTCGCCGCAAGCGCGAGGTGCCTGTGCGATCGCCTTCTTGTACTGCGCGGGCGGTGGGCCGAGGGTGTTGTGATAATTGACAACACGTAGCGAGTGTTGGTATTTTGACCAACATGAAGGCGGTGCCGCTGCTCCGGAGCCGCATTGCCTTCTCGGAAGCCGCATTCGCCGAGCTGGTGCTGTGGCAACTGCCGAGACCCGTGGCGGGCTCGACCCACCAGTTCAAGTACCGTCTGGCCTACGTTGTCGACGGCGCATGTGTCGTGCGGTACGACAACGAAGTCGGCAAAGGCGATCACCGACACTTCGGGGAAAAGGAAAGCGCCTATCCCTTCGAGACGCCGGACAAGCTCATTGCCGACTTCCAACGCGACATTGCGAGGTGGAACCGTGAAAACCATCACTCTTGACGTCCGCGCTCCGGCCGAGACGATGAAGGACTTCGTCCGTGTGTGGAAGACCGGCAAGGCGGAGAAATCGGCGCGCATCAGTTTTGCCTCGCCGGAGCTGCTCTGGAAAGTGCTGACGGCCAAGCGCTGGGAGTTGCTCAAGGCGCTGTGCGGAGCAGGTCCGATCTCAATCCGTGAGGCCGCGCGGCGTGTGGACCGCGACGTCAAGGCGGTGCACAGCGATGTCACGGCGCTGCTCAACGCCGGCGTCCTCGACCGCGCGCCCGGCGGGGGCGTGGTCTTTCCATACGACGCTGTGAAAGTCGAATTCCTGCTCCGAGCGGCGTCGTAACACGATCCGTGAAATCACGCTACCAACCAGGACGTTGCAGGTGCCTGCGGCATAGGCATGCGTTACATTCGGCAGGCATGGAACGTGTTCTGACGATGCGGCGTGTGCTGTTCGCGGCGGTGTTGATCCTGGCGAGCATTCCGGCGTCGGCACAAATCGACCTCACCGGATCCTGGGCGTCCCGCCTGCACGAGGACTACATCGAGCGCGGCCCGGGATCCGACCTCGCCGACTTCACCGGTCTGCCGCTCGCCGACGAGGGGCGCGCGCGGGCGCTCGCCTACGAGCCGACGCTCCTGTCGCTGACCGAGCGTCAGTGCATGCCGTGGTCTCCCTGGTCATTCATGTTCCGGCCGCTCGGATTGCGGATCTGGAGCGAGTTCGACGACCGGGGCGCGGTGCTCGCGTGGCACATCGGCGGCGATTTCCTGCGCGACGTGATGACGATCTGGATGGACGGACGGCCGCACCCGTCCGGCAACGCGTTCTATCGCTTCTCCGGCTTCACCACGGGCACGTGGGAGGGCGACACCCTGACGGTACGCACCACGCACCTGAAGGCGACGACCATCCGCCGCGGTAACGGCATCCCGGCAAGCGATCAGGCGACGGTCACGGCACACCTGACGCGCCACGACAACCTGCTGACGATCGTCGTCATCCAGGAAGATCCCGTCTATCTCACCGAACCGCACGTCGTCAGCCGCACGTTTCAGCTCGATCCCCGGGCCAACATCGGCCTTTTCAACTCATGCAACTCGGTGACGGAGATCCCGCGCCTCGAGGACAGCGGCATCGTGCCGCACTACGTGCCTGGTGGAAACCCGCAGGCCGACCACATGGTGCGCAGCTACAACCTGCCGCGTGAAGCGGCGATGGGCTACGCCGCGTCGCTCTATCCCGAATTCCGCAAAACCTTGAAAAGCTACGCGCCGCCGGCGCAATGCACCCGCTATTGCTGCGGCTGGATCGAGGCGCAAGGCCGTCCGGAGGCGGCGCCGAACCTGACCTGCAAGACCGATGGCGGGCGGTAGGGCGGTAGGCTAAGATTCGACGATGATCCGTAATCTACTGACGCTTATTGTGGTCGGGTTGGGCCTCATCAATCTCGCCGCGCCGATTCTTGCCCATCATTCAGAAGCGGCCGAGTTCGACTCGAATAGTCCCGTGAAAGTGAGCGGCACACTCACGAAAGTCGAGTGGCAGAATCCGCACATCTGGTTCTACGTCGACGTGAAAGACGACGCCGGCAAGGTCACCACCTGGGGATTCTCTTCGGGTCCTCCCGGATCGTTGATGCGCCGAGGCATCAACAAGTCGGCGCTGAAGATCGGCGAGATCGTCAACGTCGAAGGGAACCGCGCGCGGGATGGCTCGAACAACGCCAACAGCCGCCGCGTGACCTTTGCTGATGGCACCAATGTGTTTATCGCTCCGGAGGCCGCACGATGAGTGCCCGGTGGATATCGTCAGCCGTTCTTGCGGCAGCGCTCGTGCTCGCCGCGGCCACGTCATACGCTCAGGAGGTTCCCCGGACGGCCGACGGGAAGCCTGACTTCTCCGGCATCTACACCGCGCCCTCGACGGTCAATGCGACCGGGCCGCGCGGCAACCTGATTTTCAACGCCGACAAGATGGCGCCGGTAAAGCCCGGCGCCGAAAGCCTCCTCTACCAGCCGCGCACCGGTGATGCGCGTGTCGATGAACCTCGCGCGGCGTGCCTGCCGTCGGGCTTTCCGTCAGGCATGCTCTACATCCTGCCCATCCAGATCGTTCAGAATTCCAAGTACATCGTCATCACGCCGGAGCTCCAGCGTGCAAGCCGGATCATCCCGCTCGACGGCCGTCCGCACCGCGAGGGAATCGAGCCTTCGTACTACGGTGATTCGGTCGGGAAGTGGGACGGAGACACGCTGGTCATCGACACCGTCAACTTCAAGCGGTGGATCCTGGATGACTATCACTACACCGATCCGACCAAGAGCCGCTGGCACAGCGACGCGCTGCACGTCACCGAACGTCTGCAGCGCGAAGGCAACAAGCTCCACTATCGCATCACCATCGACGACCCCAAGATCTTCGAGCGGCCGTTTTCGCAGGACTTCGACTTGACCCTTCGTCCCGACTGGGAGCAGATCGGCCTTCTGGAGTACGTGTGCGAAGAGAACAATCGATGCGCGGGCGGCAACTGCCGTCCAACCCAGTAAGACACCGTCCGATGTAGGATCCGCGCATGCGCGGACACATTGCGATCCTCGTGCTGGCCGCCGTCGCCACGGCGTTCTCTGTTTCCGCCGCGGCGCAGAACGCTGCTCCCGGCGGTTGGGTCGATCCGGTGTGGGAGAAGCCGCCGATCACGGCCGCCAACAGGAAGCCGGCGCCGCGGCGGACCCTGGCCGGCACGTGGGGTCCGGCGGGAGGCCCTGGAGTGGGAACGCAAGGCGGCGGCGTTCAGGGGAAGCCCAATAACGGCCGGCCGGAAAATCAGCTCCCCTACACGCCTTACGGCCTCGAGTTGTACAAGTCCCACAAGGCGCTCGAGGGGATCGATGCCGTGCTGCCCGCCCAGGGCAACGATCCGCGGAACAAGTGCGAGCCGCTCGGATTTCCCCGCTACAACCACTACAACATCAGGATCCTGCAGATCTACCAGGACGAGTACAAGATCGCGATGCTCTACCAGTTCGACAACCGCTGGCGCGTGATCTGGACCGACGGCCGCGAGCTGCCCAAGGTCGTGGACGGCGGCGTCACCGTCGGCGGCGAGCTCCGCGAACAGCGGTTCTTCGGCTACTCGGTTGGCACCTGGCTCGACGATCAGACGCTTGAGGTTCAGACAGTGGGAACGATGCCGGAAGACCGGGTATGGCTCGACTCGACCGGCCGCCCGATCAGCGATCGGGCGCGGATCATCGAGACCTTCCGGCGCGTGGACAACGACACGATGCTGTGGACGGAAAGGATCGACGATCCCAGGCTCTACACCACACCGTGGGAGTCGATGAGAATGCCGATGCGTCTGCACGATGCGCGCACCGACGTCCAGGAATATACCTGCTCACCCCTCGATCAGGAGAACTACAACAAGTTCTTCGGCGACACCGTGAGCGGCAAGTAGGACACACCCATGACACGTACATTCATGCTGTTCGCCGCGGTTGCCGGGTTGTTCATGTCTTCTGCGCTGGCCGCGCACCACGGCAGCGCGGCGTTTGATACCGGCAAGGAAGTGGTGCTGCAAGGCACCGTCGTGGAATGGCTCTATGCCAATCCTCACTGCCTGCTGAAGCTCGTGATCACCCGTGAGGACGGCACGGCGGCGAACTGGATTGCGGAGGGCCAGGCGCCCAACACGATTTTCCCGATTGGCTATCGCAAAGACTCGTTCAAGGCCGGCGACCGCGTGACGATCACCGTCGAGCCAGCGAAGAACAACCAACCGATGGGCCGCATCCTGAAGGCGGTACTTGCCGACGGAAAAATCCTCGGCCGGGCGTCATCGCTGCCCCCAATTCCTGGAACAGCCCTCGAACCATAGCGTCTCAGAATCGAAACAGGCGCGTGGCTTTGATCGCGAACGATCGGTTCTGCACGATCGGAAGATTCGCCACCGCGGTGTCCCGGCCGTCGCTATAGACGACGTAGAGGTCGCTGCCGGGCGTGTATTCCCACCGCATCCGGACGCTCGACGTCAGCGAATGCGCGCCAGGATTGAACTGCGTGAGCGAGCTGAACCCGAGGCGTGCCGTCGGCGACACCACGAAGCGCATCCCAATCAGTCTCGCGTCGAAATCGCCGTAGGGGAGCCTCACCCAGTTGAGCGTCAGGTTCGGCTCGAGCGCCAGGTGTGGGGAAAAGCCGATGCGTCCGGTGTAGGCCGCCGTCGCCCGCGTGCCGTTGTAGAACGATCCGTACGAGGCTGAGGCGGTGCCCGACACCATTCGCTGCTGCGCGAGCGAGTAGGACGCGTTCAGCATCTGGTACGAATACTCGCCGGCCGGCACGACGACGCCGCGCGAGATCGTGAAGTCGCGCGGCAGCCGCTCGTAGAGTCTCGTGCCGGTGACGGTGACCTCGTCGCCGCTGTTGAATTCGACACCGAACACGCCGGCGACCGCGCGATCCTCCAACTGGTCGCCCGCGGCATCGGTGAGGTAGTCGAGATCGGCCTGCCACGTCAGCCTGCGCACGAGCCGGCCTCGCCGCATCCGCGGGCTGAACCGCGCGCTGGCGGAGTTGGTGGCGACATTGCCCCGGCGGACGAATCCCACCTCGGGGTTGAACTGCGGTTCGATCACGACGCGGTCGACTTCGAAACCGTAGCGATCGCCGCCGTAGAGGAAGCGCGTCCGGTAGCTCGCATCATCGCCGTTGAGACCGGCTGACGAGGTGCGCGCCCAGTAGACGTTGGCTTGAATGTTGTCGAAGAACCGGAAATCGGCATCCACGCCGCCCAGCGCGTTGGTGCCGGACGCCGACCCGGCCGGCGAGCGGCCGGTCGCGATGAATCCGACGCTGCTGCGGCGCAGGATGTTGCGGCGTACACGCATCGCCGAGAACGTGGTCTGCACGGCGCCAGCCTCGGCCTTGTCGGCGGTCGTAATCGCCAGGCCGCCCACGTCGAACTTCCCGGCCTTGCCGGTGACGCGGCCTCCGGCGATCACCGGCACTGATTGCCCGTTGCTCAGGCCGATCCGCCTGCTGAAGAACATGATCGGCACCGTGGCAGTTCGGGCGCTGAAGCCGGCCTGGCCGCCGAAATCGAAAATGCCCTGGCCCTCGAGAAAGAAATCGCGCTTGTCGGGGTAGAAGACGTCGAAGCGGGTGAGGTTGACCTGCTGCAGGTCTTCCTCGACCTGCGCGAAATCGGTGTTCACCGTCAGGTCGGCGGTGAGTCCGCGCGTCAGGCCGTACTTCACGTCGAAGCCAGCGCTCGACTTTCGATCGTTGCTGAAGGGGACCCGCGCCGCGCGATCGGTGGTCAACGACGTCACGCCGTACGGCTTGAGCTCCAGGTTGAGCGCCTGCGCGGGCGTCTCGAGCCCGACCAGGGTGCCGGCCACCGACATCTGCGTCCAGCCGGCGGAAAACGAGGCCGGCACCTGGCTCAACATGGACGACTCGTTCTTCCACTTGACCACCCGCCGCACGTTGATGCCCCACGTCTGCGGTCCGGCGCCCCGGTAGCGCAGCGACTTGAAGGGGATCACCATCTCGAGCGTGTAGCCGGTGTCGGTCCTGGCGGTCCGGACGTCCCACACGGTGCTCCAGTTGGCGTTGTTGCCGGACTCCGTGACGGTCGCGTCGCGCAGCGCGCCGATCGCATTGGTCTGGAAGTAGTACGCGTTCCGCCGATCCAGGAACGTGTCGAGCGCGATGCCGAAGTTGTCGTTCTCGAAGATGCCGTTATTGTCGCGGCGCAGCTCGTTGGCGGCAATCCGTCCGGGCTGGCTGTCGAGGCATCGTGCCGCGATGTAGAGATTGTCTTCGTCGAAGAACACCCACATCTCGGTCGGCTCGCTGGCCGGCGCGCCCTGCTGGGGAACCTGCTGAAGAAAGCCGTCGATCGGAGGGATGGCCCTGTACACCTCCTCGTCGAGACGGCCATCGAGGCTGAGCGGCTGCGTGAGGCGTACGGCGCGAACGGTCGCGCGGCCCTGATCGTCGTGCGCGACCGTCTGAGGCGGAACGAGAGATTGGGCGGCCACCGGAGACGCCAGGGCCAGCACGAAGGTCGTGGCGCGCGCCATTCGAAGCATCGAAGCGCGCCTATTCTATGCGGGGTCGCTGTGGTAGGTTAGCCTTCGCAATGCCTACTTCAGCATTATCGAAGGTCTTATCTATCGCCGTCGTCGCGCTGCTTTCCGTCCAGGTCCAGACGCAGGAACAGCAGCCGGTCAACAGCGGCGCCAATCCGTATCGCGTCATCCGCAACTGGGGAACTGTGCCGGAAGGACGGCCGTGGGGCGCTGCCAACGGCGTGGCCATCGACAAGGACGGCAAGTCCGTCTGGGTTGCCGACCGATGCGGCACGGGACAGGGGTGCGTCGGCTCGAAGGTCGACCCGATCCAGAAGTTCGATGAGAACGGCAAGCGGCTGACCGCGTTCGGTGCCGGCATGTTCGTGTGGCCGCACGGCCTGCACGTCGATCGTGACGGCAACATCTGGGTCGCCGACTCACGCCGCCCGACCGACGCCGAGATCAAGGCCTTTCCCGCCGAGAAGAACAAGGGCAGCTTCGTCGTCAAATTCAGTCCCGAGGGCAAGGTGCTGATGACGCTCGGCAAGTCCGGGATGGCCGGAAATCCGCCGGAGCTGCTGACCGATCCGACCAACGTGCTGACGGGGCCAAATGGCGATGTCTATGTGTCGGAGAGTCACACCGACGTCCTCGACCCGAATCTCGTTGGACGCATCTCGGTGTTCGACAAGAACGGGAAGTTCATCAAGACGATCGGCAAGACGGGAACGGGGCCGGGTGAGTTCAGGACGCCGCACGCGATGGCGTGGGACTCACGCGGACGGCTGGTCGTCGCCGACCGCCACAATCACCGCATCCAGGTGCTCGATAAAGACGGCAAGTTCATCACCGAATTCCGCGAGTTCAGCCGCGTCAGCGGCATCACCATCGACAAGGACGACAATCTCTACGCGGCCGACTCCGAATCCGACGCCCGGCGGCATCCGGGCTGGCTCAAAGGGATCCGCATCGGCAATCTCAAAGACGGCAAGGTGACGATGTTCGTGCCGCCGCATAAGACGGAGGCTCCGGAGGGAGCGATGGGCGAGGGCATCGCGCGCGACGCGGCCGGCAATCTCTACACCGCCGAAGCCACCGTCAGGGGCGTGACGAAGTACGTCAGGAACTAGGATGGCGGAAGACATCTCGATCAAGCCGGGCCCGTACCGGCGCGTGCCCCCCGGCGTGCATCCGCCGGCCGACCCGGCCTACCGAAGCACGGTGCTGCGGCATCCGAAGGAGCCGCTCATCGTCATTCCTCAGACACTGTCTGAGCTGACGGGGCCGGTGTTCCCGTACGACCGCATCGGCCCGCTCGATCACGATCTCACGCGGCAGCATGCCGGTCAGCCGATCGGCGAGCGGATGATTCTCGAAGGGCACGTGCGCGACGAGGACGGCCGTCCGGTGCCCGACACGCTCGTGGAGATCTGGCAGGCGAATGCGTCCGGCCGCTACGCGCACAAGATTGATGCGCACGATGCGCCGCTCGATCCGAATTTCTCCGGAGCAGGGCGCACGGTCACCGACAGCGAGGGCTGGTACCGGTTCGTGACGATCGTGCCGGGTCACTATCCGTGGGGCAACCACTACAACGCGTGGCGCCCGAATCACATTCACTTCTCGCTGTTTGGCCCGAGCTTCCTGACGCGGCTGGTCACGCAGATGTACTTTCCCGGTGATCCCTTGCAGCCGATCGATCCGATCTTCAACTCCATCCCCGATCCCGAGGCGCGGCAGCGGCTGATCGCCGCCTTCGATATCGGCCTGACGTCGCCCGACTGGGCGCTTGGATTCAGGTGGGACATCATCCTGCGCGGCCGCAACGCCACGCCGATGGAGAAGTAGCGTGGGCGTGAGCCCATTTCAGACTGTCGGTCCCTACTTCGACATTTTTCTGCGCAGGCGTGTGCCACTGGTGATGGTGACGTCGGAAACACCAGGTCAGCGGATTGCGATCGACGGCGTCTTGTACGACGGCGCGGGCACGGTGATTCCAGATGGCCTGGTGGAGATCTGGCAGGCCGATGCGGAAGGACGGTACGCGCATCCCGAGGATCCGCGCGGCGCCTCTGCCGATCCGACGTTCTATGGATACGGCTGGCGTCACACCGACGCCGCCGGCGCCTTCCACTTCGACACGATCAAGCCGGGACCGATCGCCCTGCCCGGCGGCGACCCCCAGGCGCCGCACATCATGGTCAGCGTCATGGCACGCGGGATCCTCACGCGCTTCATTACGCGGCTGTACTTCGACGACGAAGCGGCGAATGCGCGGGACGCGGTGCTGCAGCTGGTGCCCGAGGCGCGGCGCCACACGCTGATCGCCCGCACGACCTCGCCTGGCGTCTACCAATTCGACGTTCGTCTCCAGGGTAGCGACGAGACGGCATTTTTCGATGCCTGATGCCGCTCCCGATCTGTTCGCCGCGCTCTTCGGCGACGCCGAGGCGGATGCTCGCCTGTCGGACCAGGCGCGCCTGCAGGCGATGCTCGACGTCGAAGCGGCGCTCGCCGATGCCGAAGCGCATCTCGACATCATTCCCCGCTCCGCGGCCACCGCGATTCGCGCCGTCGCGCGAGCCGAGTTGCTCGACCCGGCGCTGATCACGTCCGAGGCCGCCGAGGCCGGGAATCTCGCCATCCCGCTCGTCAGGCAGCTCACGCGGATCGTGGCCGCCTCCGACCCGGACGCGTCACGCCATGTCCACTGGGGCGCCACCAGCCAGGACATCGTTGACACCGGTCTCGTCCTGCAGGTGCGCGCCGCCGTCCCCGTCATCCTGCGTCACCTCGAACGTGCGGAAGCCGCCGCGGCGAGGCACGCGCGCGAGCATATCGACACGGTGATGGCCGGCCGGACGTGGCTGCAGCAGGCGACGCCGATCACGTTTGGATTGAAGGCGGCCGGGTGGCTCGATGCGATGGACCGCCAGCGTCTCGCGCTCACCGGCGCGCTGGAACAGGCGCGCGTGCTGCAGTTCGGCGGCGCGGCTGGCACGCTTGCCGCGCTCGGCGATCGTGGTGAGGAGGTCGCGGAGAGACTCGCGGCGATCCTCGAGCTGCGAGCGCCCGACGTCCCGTGGCATGCGCACCGCGATCGGATCGCGACGCTCGCCTGCGCGCTCGGCGTCACCTGCGGCGTGCTCGGAAAAATCGCGCGCGATCTCGGCCTGCTCGCGCAGACCGAAGTCGCCGAAGCGGCGGATGACCTGGCGGGCGGGTCGTCGTCAATGCCGCAGAAGCAGAACCCGGTGAGGGCGTCGGTGGCGCTCGCGGCCGCGGGGCGTGCGCCGGGACTGGTCGCGTCGATTCTTGCGGCGATGCCGCAGGAGCACGAGCGCGGGCTGGGGGGCTGGCAGGTGGAGTGGACGGCGCTGCCCGAGCTCATTCGCGTGACGGCGGGCGCCTCGCGCACCATCGGCGACGCGCTGGAGACGCTCAGGATCGACGAGGCCCGCATGCGAGCCAACTTGAATGCCACGCGTGGCCTCGCGCTCGCGGAAGCCGTCACGGTGTCGCTCAGCACGCACATGGCGCGCAGCCAGGCGCACGCGTTGGTGAGTGCCGCGAGCCGGCGCGCCCGGATCGACGGCATCCCGCTGGCCGAAGCGCTGGCTGCCGATCCGGCGGTGACATCGTGGATGACGCGCGCCCAGATCGATCGGCTGCTCTCGCCTGACTCGTACCTGGGAGAAGCCCGCACGTTCGTGGAGCGCGTCCTGGCGCGAGTGGGAAACGTGCATGGACGGTAGCGTCGGCGCCGGATCCGCGAGGCTCCACTACCGTGTCGATGGCCCTGAGGACGCGCCCGCCGTGCTGCTCATCAATTCGCTCGGCACCACGCTCGACATGTGGTCCGCGCAGGCGGACGCCTGGTCGCCGCGGCTGCGGGTCATCCGCTATGACACGCGCGGGCACGGGCAATCCGGAGTGCCGCCAGGCGAGTACACCCTCGACGATCTCGGGAACGACGCCATCAGGGTGCTCGATGCCGCCGGCGTCGAGTCGGCGCACGTCTGCGGGATCTCGCTCGGCGGCCTGACGGCGATGTGGCTGGGCGTGCGCCAGCCGGCGCGCGTGCGGTCGCTGGTCATTGCGAACACCGCCGCTCGGGTCGGCACGGCGCAGCGGTGGACCGAGCGCATCGCCAAGGTCCGCGGTGAAGGGATGGCCGCGATCGGCGACATGATCACGCCGGCGTGGTTCTCGCCGGCGTTCCGCGAACGCGAGCCGGCGATCGTCGCTCGCTTTCGGGAGATGGTGGCGTCGATCAATCCGGACGGTTACGTCGGGTGTTGTGCGGCGCTGCGCGACGCCGATCTTCGCGACGAAATCGGGGGCATTCACAGCTTCGCGCTGGTCATCGCCGGCGACCAGGACACGTCGACCACGGTGGCCGACGCCGAAGCGATCTCGTTCGCCATCCGCGGCTCGACGCTCCTGACGCTCAATGCCGCACATCTCACCAACGTCGAGTGCGCGGAAAGTTTCTCGCGGCATGGCGAGGCGGTGTTTCAGGTGATGAGCGGCCCGCGCGACGAGCCATCGCACGCCGGCGGAGAGCGCATGCGCCGCCGCATCCTCGGCGATGCGCACGTCGACCGTTCGATCAAGAACGCCACGCCGCTCAACGCCGAGTTCCTGGACCTGATTACCCGCTATGTCTGGGGTGAGATCTGGACGCGCCCTGGCCTCGATGAGCGGACCCGCCGCGTACTCGTCATCGGCACGATGGTGGCGCTGGGCCGGTGGGAAGAGTTCGCGCTGCACGTGCGCGCCGCCCTCGTCAGCGGCGGCTTCACCGCCGACGACATCAAGGAAGTCATCCTCCAGCAGGCGGTGTACTGCGGCGTTCCCGCCGCGAACCACGCGCTGGGCGTGGCCGCGAAAGTCCTCGCCGAGCTGGGCTGACGCCCCGGCGTACCAGCCGAGCTGTCAATCCGCCGCCGTACTGCGCGAGCGCTCGATGTCCTGGCGATAGAGGTCGGCCACAACTGTCCCTTTCGGCAAAATGACGCCAACGAGGGCTTTTGGTGAGGGAAATTACGCTTTCAAATTAATGACGTCAACTATCTCTTGGCTACAGTTCCGTGTCCTGGTGCCGATTACGGAGGTGCCATGGCTCGGGTTTCCGCTTCCACCGTCCTCCTGCTGACGCTCCTCGGCGGCTCCCTGAGTCCGGCGACGGCCCAGGACATCAGCGCGCGCGACAGCGCCCGTGACGACGCGGAGTACCGGTTGCTGGCGCTCGGGTATTCCGCGCATGAGACCGAGGACATCCTCAGCGGACGTATCAGTCAGAAGGCGCTCGATAACGCGGCGCTGATGATTGCGGTCGGACGAGGACGCGAAGAGGCGGCCAACTATCTCGACAGCCAGTACATGCTCGCGACGGCGGCCCGCAACGCGCTCATTGCGCCGCCGCCGGAAATACCGTTCGCGTCATTCACTGAGTTCGACACCCTGATCGATCGGTACGCGAATCTCCACCAGGTCGATTCGTCGGTCGTGCGCGCCATCATCGGCGCCGAGTCGATGTTCAATCACGCCGCGCGATCGACCGCGGGCGCGATCGGTCTCATGCAGTTGATGCCGGCGACCGCGCGGGAGCTGGGTGTCGATCCGCGCGTGCCCGAACAGAACATCGAAGGGGGTGTGAGGTACTTTGCCGAACAGCTCAAGACGTTCGGCAGCATCGAGCTGGCGCTCGTGGCCTACAACGCCGGCCCCGGATTCGCCCAGCGCTACGCCAGCGGTAAGACCGCCCTCTACGGCGAGACCCGCGAATACGTGCGAAAGATCATGGCGCGGCTGCGGCCTTAGCCCTCGGTTGACAGCTTTGCAGGCGCCATGTATACGAGTCACATCATGAAACAGGTACTGGCCATCGCGTTCGTTCTCACTCTTCTTACTCCCGTTGCCGCGCATCACGGGGCGGCCACCTTCGACAGCGGCAAGAAACTGGTGATGGAAGGCACGGTGGTCGAGTGGACCTGGGCGAACCCGCACTGCTTCCTGAAGTTCGACGTGACCGACGCCAGCGGCACCGTCAAGCACTGGATCGCCGAAACCAGCAATCCACCCGACATGTTCAACCGCGGCTGGGCGAGGAATTCGTTCAAGGCCGGCGACCGCGTCACGGTGACCGTCGAGCCGGTGAAAAACGGGAGCCCGGTCGGCCGCGTCCTGCAGGTGGTCTTTCCGGACGGAAAGACGCTCAGCACGCAGGACGCTCCGGCCGTGCCGGGTGAAGGGGCCCGCCTGTGAGACACGGTGTCGCGGTCGCTCTCCTGGCGTGCGCAGGGGTGCTGGCCTCTTCATCAATCGCATTCACCCAGGTGCGCGTGCCTGGCGCGGTTTACGATTTCGATCGACCCAACGAGAAGCCTTCGCCGGCGCCGCGCCGCGAGCTGTCGGGGATCTGGGAACCGGCGCTCGGGCCGGGTGACGCCATCCAGGCGACCGGCGCGAAGGCGATGCCGTCTGATGGCAAGCCGGAACACGAACTGCCCTTCACCCCGGAAGGTCTCGAGGCGTGGATGAAGAACAAGCCGGCGTGGGGGGTGCGAATGGTGCCGTCGGCGTTGTCGAACGACCCGGTGCCGATGTGCGACCCGCAGGGCTTTCCGCGAATCCTGCTGCACAACTTCAGGACGAGCCAGATCGTCCAGCTCGCCAATCAAGTGCTCGTGCTCTATCAGTTCAACCACAAGTGGCGGAACATCTGGACCGACGGCCGGGCGCTGCCCAAGCTCGATGACGGCCTGGAGCCGCGGTGGTGGGGATATTCAGCAGGCCGATGGACCGACGACTACACCTTCGTCGTCGAGACGATCGGGCTTGATGAGCGCACGTGGCTCGACAACGTGGGGCGGCCGCACAGCTTCAACCTTCGCGTCGAGGAGCGGTACCGCCGCATCGATCGCGACCATCTGGAGCTGACGGTGACGCTCACCGATCCGACGTTCTATACCAGGCCGTGGGTCGCCCTCGATCGCCTGCGCCTGAGGCTGCAGCCGCCGAGCTTCGACATCCGGGAGATGGAGTGCTCGCCGACGGAAACCGCGAAATATAACAAGGAATTCGCCGAGCCGGCCGCCGGAGTCTCTGCGACTGAACAGAAATAGATGCGTTCGGTCGCTCAGTGGCACATTCCCGTGCCTGAGTCTCTGAACACCTCGCCCTCGACCGGGATGAACGCCCACGTATAGCGGTCGCTCTGCAGGGTGAACGACGCGACGCCCCAGACGCTCGCGGCCACCTCGCTGTTAGCCGCCCTGGCCACCACCTCGGACGACGGCGCTCCGCCGGTGCCGACGGTGAACTGGCGAATGCCTTTGACGGGATCGGGTTGTCCGTCGGGTGTCTGCGGAGCGAACCGCTCGTAGACGTGATCGTGGCCGTTGATCACGATGTCCACGCCCAGGCTGTAAAGCAGGCGCCATAGCGGCTGCATGTCCGCACTCGGGCCGTTGCGGCCTGAGCTGAATAGCGGCCGGTGCCAGTAGACCGCGGTGCATCGGTGTGGATCGTTGGTGAGCTGATCGCGCACCCACTGAAGTTGGGGTGAGCCGGCGCCTACCGGTAGTTCGCTGTTGAGCGCGAGTACGCGCCACGACCCGAGCGTATAGCCGTAGTAGCCGAGCCCGGTTGGCCCGGCGCTGCCGCCGAAGTAATCGAAGTATCCTGCCGCATTGGGGGTCTGGTACTCGTGGTTCCCAGGCACGGGTCGCGTCCGGCTGCGGTGCCGCCCCCACGAAGGGTTATAGCAGTCGCGATAGTCCGTGACGCTGCCATCCCCGTAGGCGTTGTCGCCGGCGGCGAAGACGGTGCCCGAGATACCGTCGAGCAGCTTCGCGGTTTTCTCCGCTCCCTGCGAACCGCATTGAGCGATGTCGCCGGCACCCACCAGCACCGCCGACCCACCCTCAGAGGCCAGCACCAGTGCCGTGAGAGGAGAAGGCGCGGTCGGGTTCACCGACCCCATCTCGCGGCCCCCGCATGACCAGGCCGTACAGGCGAGTGCCCCGACGACGAAGAGACGAGCTCGGCGTGGGGAGCGTGCTAAGGGCATTGCAGTTGCACCACCACCGGCCGCGGTGACGTTCAGATGAGGGCCGCACAGAGGATTGCGCCCGCAAGACTGATGAGGCGTCGTCAGGCCAGATCCTTATCTATTGAATGGGAATGACTAATTCTAACCGAGGTTGCGTGAACCGCAAGGCCCTGGTGAGCGTCGCCGTGATGCTGGTTCTTCCCCAGTTGAGCTTCGCGCAGGAGGCGCCGCCACAGCAGGCCGACGATCACGCGTCTGCGACAAATTCCGAACGGGTGTGGAAATTTTCGTGGGACAACCGTCCCTCGCTGCGCTACGGCGATCTCCTGCGGATCGATTTCCGCGCGCGCCTGACTGGCGACCTGCGCCGCTCTGAGGCCTCGCTCCGAGACACTGACACCTCGCGTTTCGACATCGCGCGGCGCCGCATCGGCGTCAGCGGCGAGATCGGCGGCGTCGCCGACTTCCAGGTCGAGCGCGAGCTCGCCCACGCGCGCCCGTGGCGCGACGTCTACGTGGACTATCACCGCTTCAACGGTGTGCGGATCCAGGCGGGGCAGTTCAAGCTGCCGTTCGGTCTCGACGAGAACACGAGCTCGGCGAATCTCGATTTCGTCTATCGCTCCCGCGCCGCGGAACTGTCACCGGGCCGCGATCCCGGAGTCATGGTGCACGGACGCGCGGGCGTTCTGCGGTACGAGGCGGGCATGTTCGCCCATGATGGCGACAACGCACGCGGCAACGACACGGTGCGTGTCTCTGGCGGACGCACGGCCGCCGGCCGCCTGCTGGTGCAGCCATTCCGGTCGTCGACATCGCTCCTGCTCAAGGACCTGCAGGCCGGAATCGCCTACACGTCGAGCCGTGTCTCCGCGGGTATCGCCGACCTTCGCGTCGACACGGCGCTTGGCCAGCCCTTCTTCCGCCCGGGGCTCGCGGTGCAGGGCACGCGGAGCCGCGCCGGTGTCGAGATGCGCTGGCGGCCAGGTCCCTTCTCGGTGCAGTCGGAGTTCGTTCGCCTGACGAGCGAGCGCCGCGGACAGAGCATCGACGAAACCGATCTGCCGCCGCTGCGCGCCGACGCCTGGTATGCGCAGGGCGGCTGGGTCGTCACGGGAGAGCGTAAGGCCAAAGGCGGCGCGGACGAACCGCGGCGTCCCCTGTTCCGCGGCGGCGCGGGTGCCGTCGAACTGGCGGCACGAATCGAGGCGGTTCGCCTCTCGAGCAGCGGCCCCGGCCTGCCGTCGACGGGTCCACGCGCGGAGGCAATCCTGCCGTACCGCGATCGCGTGCTCACGCTCGGCGTCAACTGGTCGCCGAACCGATGGGTGAGAGTGCAGGCGAATCTCGTTCGCGACAGGTTGTCGATGCCGACCGCCGGTGACTTCGCCGGCGGCGCGCTCCCCGAGCGTGCGGCGTCCTCGTTCTGGAGCCGCGTGGTGCGGTTCAGATTTGCCATGTGAGCACGGCCGTGAACGTTCGACGCCTCATCGTCCTCGTCATCACGCTGACTGCGGCGGCGTCCGCCGCCGCCGCGCAAACGACTGACGACTTCTTCGCGCCCGGTACTCTGAACGACCTGCGGCTATTCATGAACTCGCGCGATCTGCAGGAATTGCGCGACACCTACCTGGAAAACACCTACTACCAAGCCGACATGGAGTGGCGCGGCATCCGGGTGCGCAGTGTCGGCATCCGGTCGCGGGGCAACGCCAGCCGCAACCCCGCCAAGCCCGCGCTGAGGGTCGACTTCAATCGCTACGTGGCAGGCCAGCGATTTCTCGGGCTCTCATCGCTGATGCTCGACAATCTCCTGCAGGACCCGTCGCTGGTGCGCGAAGGCGTGACGATGGCGCTGTTCACGAGGCTCGGCCAACCGGCGCCTCGCGAGTCGTTCGTCCGGCTCTTCATTGACGACGTCTACCAGGGCGTGTACAGCGCCATCGAGGCGATCGACGCTGCTTTCTTGGAACGCGCCTTCGGCGACCGCTCGGGGAACGTGTTCGAGTACCAATGGCAGAGCGAGTTTCATGGCGAGTATCTGGGTGAATCGCTCGAGCCCTACAAGGTGCGATTCAAGCCCGAGAATCATGAGCTCGAGGCCGACGCCACGCTGTATGCGCCCCTCCACGATCTCTTTCAGGAGGTCAATCGCGAGAACTCGCCGACCTGGCGCGAATCGGTCGACCGATATCTCGACGTGACCGCGTTTCTGACGCACGCCGCGGTTGAAACCTACGTGTCGGAGCTGGATGGGCTTCTTGGCTACTGGGCGATCAACAACGTCCATGTGTATCGCCCTACCGGATCGACCCGTCATCATTTCATCCCGTGGGATCGTGACCAATCGTTTCAGGCGGTTGACTCGTCGGTGATGTTGCGGGTGGCCGACAACATCCCGATGCGGCGCCTGTTGGAATATCCCGATCTGCGTGCCTATTACCTGCAGGTGCTCGAAACCTGTGCCCGTGTCGCCAGCGGCGGCGGCTGGATGGACCAGGAAATCGTCAGCAGAGCCAACCTGATTCGCGACGCCGCCTACGCCGACCAGCGGAAGTCCAACTCGAACGAGGAATTCGAGGGATCCATCGCCTTCCTGCGCGCATTCGCGGCGAATCGTCCGGCCATCGTCCTCGCCGAGGTCGCAGGGCTCCGGTCGGCCCCCTAAGCAGCGCCAGGTCGTCTCGAGCCGGGCCTCTCGATCGACACCCGGGATTGACAGTCCCGCCGGCCCCATGTACAAGCAACGAACAGGAGTCGGTATCCCTAACCAGGATTGTCAGTTATGGCCAACATCACCCTCAACGTGAACGGCAAGACCCACACCGTGGATGTCGAGCCGTCCACTCCGCTCTTATACATCCTGCGTAACGATCTCGACGTGCACGGACCGCGCTTCGGCTGCGGCCTCGGCCAGTGCGGCGCCTGCACGGTGATCATCAAGGGCGAGACGGTGCGCTCCTGCGTGACCCCGGTCTCGTCGGTCCGCGGCGCCGAGATCACCACGCTCGAGGGGCTGTCCACCAACGGCGTCCTGCATCCGGTGCAGCAGGCCTGGATCGACGAGCAGGTGCCGCAATGCGGCTTCTGCCAGAACGGGCAGATCATGACCGCGAAGGTACTGCTCGACAAGAATCCCAATCCCACCGACGCCGAAATTCGGCAGGGCATGGCGAGCACCTTGTGCCGGTGCATGACCTATTACCGCATCCAGGCCGCCATCAAGCGCGCCGCGAAGGTGACGGCATGAGCGACCGAAGAGACTTCCTCAAGAGCTCTGGCTTCCTGGTCCTGAGCATCGGCGCGGTCTCGCTGGCCGATCTCGAGGCGCTGCAGGCCGGCGGGCCGTATCCCGACCCCGACTTCAGGCAGCTCGATTCGTGGATCGTGATCCGCGAAGACAACACGGCGACCTTCTACGTCGGCAAGACCGATCTCGGCCAGGGCACCGGCACCGCCTTCCGCCAGATCATGTCCGACGAGCTCGACTTCGCCTACGACCGCACCACCGTCATCATGGGCAACACCGACGTCACCGTCGATCAAGGCGGCTCGGGCGGTTCGGATGCGCTGCAGACCGACGGCTGGCCGATGCGCCGCGTCGCGGCCGAGGGCCGTCGCGTGCTGCTGGAGATGGCGGCGGCGCAGTTTGCCGTCCCGGTCAGTCAGTTGACGGTCAGCGACGGCGTGATCGCGGTAAAGGGCGATCCCTCGAAGACGATCACCTACGGACGGCTGATCGGCGGCCGGAAGTTCAACGTCGCGCTCACCGGCAGGAATGCCGATGAGACAACCGGCGTGGCCAAGCTGAAGGCCGTGCAGGACATGAAGAACGTCGGGCAGTCGCCGCAGCGGTACGACATTCCGCCGAAGGTGGACGGCACGAACAAGTGGGCGGTGGACGTCAAGCTGCCCGGCATGCTGCACGCGCGCAACGTCAAGCCGCCGGTCGCGGGCGCGCAGCTCGTCAGCATCGACGAATCCTCGGTGCGCGGCATTCCAGGATTCGTCAAGGTCGTGAGCAAGGGTAACTACGTCGCCGTGGTCTGCGAGCGCGAAGAGCAGGCGATCCGCGCGGCGCGGCAGCTCAAGGTCAACTGGCAGAAGCCGGCGACGGCCCCCTTCCCGTCCTCCGAGAACCTGCACAAGTACATGCGGAGCGCCACGCCGACGATCAGCCTGCCGCCGGTGGCCGTGGGCAACATCGACACCGGACTCGCGGGCGCGGCGAGAGTCGTCACGGCGGAGTACGACGTCCCGTTCCAGGGTCACACGTCGATCGGTCCGGCGCATGCGATGGCCGATCCGTCGAACGGCCAGATGACGATCTATTCCAACGACATGAAGTCGTACGGGATGCGCAACGGCGTCGCGCAGTTCCTGAAGATGCCGCGCGACCGGGTGCGCGTGATCTGGATGGACGGCCCGCAGGGCTACGGCCGCACGGCGGCCGACGACGCCGGGTTCGAGGCGGCCTATCTGGCGAATGAGCTCGGTCGTCCCGTGCGCGTGCAGTGGATGCGCGACGAAGAGACCGCGTGGGATACCAAGGGGCCGGCCTACACGTTCACGATGCGCGGCGGTCTCGATGCCCAGGGCAATCTCGTGGCGCTCGACTACGACGCGCGCGGCTGCGACCACAATCACCTCGGCTACAACGAGGCGGGCACCGTGCTGATCGCGCAGCTCGCGGGCCTGCGGCAGGAGAAGCCGAACACGGGCGGGGCGTCTACGCCGAACGACATGTACGCCGTCCCCAATCGCCGCATGGCGGCGCACGTCGTCAGCCTTCCGCTGGTGTGGGAAACCCCGCTCCGTACCGGCAACCTGCGGGATCCGAACGGTCCGCAGACGACCTTCGCCTCGGAGTCGTTCATCGACGAGCTGGCCGCGGCGGCCAAGGCCGATCCGGTCGCGTTCCGCATGAAGCTGCTGATGGGCAGCACGGCTGACGACACCGGCTTCAAGCGCGCGCGCTCGATCGCGGTGTTGAAGGCGGTGGCCGAGAAGTACGGGTGGGATCCGCGTCCGTCGCCGAAGCCGCTTGGCAGCGGCGACATCCTCACCGGGCGCGGCGTGTCGTACGCCTTCCGCAACCAGACGGTGGTCGCGCAGATCGCGGAGGTCGAGGTCAATCGCAAGACCGGCAAGGTGTGGGTGAAGCGCTTTGTCTGTGCGCACGACTGCGGATTGGTGATCAATCCAGAGGCGCTGCGCCGCACGGTCGAAGGCGGCATGCTGCATTCGCTCAGCCGCTCGCTCTACGAAGAGGTCACGTTCGACACCGAGAAGGTGACGAGCGTCGATTGGCGCTCGCATCCGACGCTGACGCATCTCGACGCGCCGGCACAGATCGACGTGGTCATCGTCAACGGCGATCCGAATCCGAACCGGCCCGACCTGCCGCACTACGGCGCTGGCGAGACGGTGTGCAAGACGACGATCGCGGCGGTCGCCAACGCAATTCATGATGCGACCGGCGTTCGCCTCCGGCGGATGCCGTTCAGGGAAGCGCGCGTGCTTGCCGCCCTCAAGGCGGCGAAGGTATAACCGTGAAAAGACTGCTCTTTGCGTTGACGATGGTGGTGGGAGTGGCGTTGTCGCTGGTGGCGCAGACGTCACAGGGTCTGCCCGGGCCCACGGGACAGGTGGGCTATATCTTCGTGGGCAGCCCGGTCGTGCCCGAGTCCGAAGCGAACAGCCAGCCGGTACCGCGACTGCCGGACGGCAAGGTCGACCTGACCGGCCCGTGGGTCGGCGGCGGATCCAACGCCGACATCGAGAAAGAGGGCGGCCTCCAGCCCGGCGAGCTGCCGCTGCTGCCGTGGGCGCGCGAGCTCCGCGGCAACCGCAGGGAAGAGCAGGAACCGTACACCATCTGCCTGCCGATGGGCGTGCCGCGCGTCAATCCGTACCCGTGGAAGTTTGCGATGAGCTACACGTCGAAGGGGCTGTCGCACATCTACCTGCTGCACGAGACCGGCGACGCGGGCGCGCATCGCGTGATCTACATGGACGGGCGTGGACATCCCGACGGCCTGATTCCGTCGTGGTGGGGACACTCGATCGGCCGGTGGGAAGGCGACACGCTGGTGGTCGACACCGTCGGCTACAACGAGAAGTTCTGGATCGACAGCCGCGGCACGCCGCACACCGAGAAGATGCACACGATCGAGCGCTTCTCGCGACCCAACTGGGGAACGCTGAAGCATCAGTTCACATGGGAAGATCCCGGCGCGCTCTCGAAGCCGGTGACGCTGAACTTCACCGCGCGCCTGCTGAAGCCCGATCTGAAGACCGGCGGCGGCGACCTGATGGAATTTATCTGCCTCGAAGACAATCAGTACGGCGCCGCGTCCGGGATCAAGCCGGGCACCGGCACGAGCATCAAGTAAGGCGACTCAGTTCACCGAACCGGAGGAGGAGGGCGAAGGGGCGTCGTAGTCGAAGTCGGGGTAGTGGATTTTTCCGCAGCTCTTGCAGAAGCTGTGTGAGAACTCGGCTTCAGAGCGGTTCGAGATGAATCGCTCGATCGGCTCCCATTCGCCGGTCTGGTTGCGGATGCTCTTGCAGAAGGCGCAGATCGGCAGCAGGCCTTCCAGACGCTCGACGTAGACGTGCACCTTGCGCTCGTGTTCGGCGAGGCGCGCGAACCAGAGCGCCATGACGATGACCACGCCCGCCCGAATGATCGTGGGCCACAGGCCGGCGAACGGATCCCCGGGCGGGTTCCAGTGCGCGAGAAGAAACACGGCGTGCGTGATCGACACCGTCAACGCCAGCGCCAGCGCCGGCCATCGCCCCGAATACCACGCCGCCAACGTGACGGGGATGACGTAGACCACGGGATACTGCGAGTTGGGGCCGTCGACGTAGTCCAGCCAGATCAATCCCGCGCCGACGACCGCCCACCACAGCGGATGCAGGCGGCCAATCGGCAATAGCCATAACGGCCTGGCGGCTTCCTGATTGCTCACCATAACAGTGTCGCCTTTTTCAGGGGCGCTCGCCTACTTGTTAAAGGGATTCTGGCTGCCTCCCGCAATTCCGTACTGATTATTTTCCTGGCAGAAGAACTCCATCAGCTCGTCACCGGCGGGGGCGAGCCGTGCCGTGAATGTCACCGTAAAGGGCTTGGAGAACGCTCCTGGGTCTTCGATGGTCACGGCGTTGATCAGCGTACCCATGTTCGGCCGCGTCCATCGCTCGACAGTGTGGAGCTGCTCGGTGTGCGGGGTGCCCTTCCGGTCGAACCAGAACTTGTCGTTGAAGCCGACCGTGTCGATGACCAGCGTGTCCTTGCCCTCCCAATGCCCGATTGAGTGGCCGAACCAGCTCGGGTCGAGCTCGGCGGGGTGCTTGCGGCCGTCCATGAAGATCTGCCGGAAGGTGTGCAGCGTCGCTTCGTGGAGGATGAACATGTGCGTCGGCGCCTTGTGCGTGAAGTTCTGCACGAAGCGGTAGGGATATGGCGTCACGCGCGGCACGCCCATCGGCATGCACCAGAGATGCGGATCGTCGGTCTCGTGCTGCGCGCGGTATTCCATCAGCTTGATGGATGCCGGCAGCAGCGGCAGCGTCTCGCCCTTCGGCAGGCCCGCCGCGATGTCGTTCACCGGGCCGCCGCCAGTCCACGTGCCGGTGAAGTCGATCGTGCCATCCGGCAGCCGCGGTGGCGGGCCGGTCGGGAGCGGGGTGCGATTGGCCGATTCCTGGCCCAGCGCACCGACAGGACCGAGGGGGCCCTGAACCTCCTGGCCTGGCTGGCGCACGGCCCCGGGCTGGACGACCCCCTGCGCATGAAGAAGAAGAGGAACGACGATCGCGGCCAGTCCGACGATTCCAGGAACGATGATCAGCTTGCGCACGTGACCCTCCGTAGTTATCGGCTATTTCTTCAGGAAGAAGCCGTTCCACAGCTTCTCCCATTTCATCGACTCATCGAGCACGGTGATCGGGTCGATCATCGTGAACGGAAAGTTGTTGAGCGAGCTCTTCACGCGCGTGCTTGCCGGCACGCGGCCCATTGATTCAAACAGCTTCTGTCCTTCGGGTGACAGCACGTAGTCGGTGAAGAGTCGTCCGGCGTTCGGATGCGGGGCGTTCTTCATCACGCCGATTCCCTGCGGACGCGCCACCACCGGCTGCACCGGCACGAAGTCGATCGGCGCGCCCTTCCGCATCAGCGGCACGATATTACTGGCGTACATGCTCAGGCCGACAGGCACCTCGCCGGCGGCGACCAGCGACGCCAGCAGCACGTGGCCGTCGCGGATGTCGGGCCTCATCGCCGAGAGCTTGCGGAAGTACTCCATCCCCTTGGCGTCGCCCCAGGTCTTGATCAGCGTCGCCATCCACTCGGTGTCGCTCGCTTCGAGCGCGATCCGGCCCTTCCATTTCGGATCGACGAAGCGTTCATAGGTCGCCGGGATCTCCGCTCGCTTCACCTTCGTGGTGTTGTATCCCACGACGAAGAAGTTCAGGCGATCGGGGGCCCAACTGCGATGGGCGGGTATCGCGTTGGCCGGAAGGTCCGCGAGGTACGGCGACGAGAGGGGACCAAGAAGCTTCTCTCGCGTCAGCATCTCCATCTCGGGACCGTTGGTCTCGACGACGTCGACGGCATACCGCCGCCCTTGCGCCTCGGTGATCGTCCGCTGCACCACCTTGCCGGATGCGGCGCGCCACAGCTCCACCTTGATCCCGTACTTCTTCTCGAACGCGGCGGCCAGCGGCGCCGATTCGGTGGGGGCGAGCGAGGTGTAGAGCACGACCCGGCCCTCGCGTTTCGCGCGGTCGATGAGCCCCGCGTCCTGGGCGGGCAGGACGGTAGACGCGAGCAGGGAGCACAGCAACGTCGTCGACAGGGTGCGCATCGAGAAATTGACCGTGCCTCTCACAGCAGACGCTGGATTGCCGCGTCGAGATCTGCCTCGCGCATCGTCCCTGGATTGTAGACACGCACGATGCCTTGGCGGTCCAGCAGGACGAGCGTGGGTGTCGACGAAACGCCGTACTCCTTGTGGTTGGTGTCGCTGAGCGGGACCGGCTGATCGCGCAGAAACGGGTAGTGCGTGTCGCGGACCTCGATGATGTGACGCAGTTCCTCGTCGGGCGGCGCGTACGCCCCCGAGACGATGTATCCGAAGCGCTGAGTGGGCGCGATGATCGTGAGCCCCCGGCTGCGGTACTTGTCGAGGAGCCTCGCGATGATTGGGCTTTCGGTCTTGCAGTCGGGGCACCAGTGCGCCCAGAAGAAGAGGAGTACGACCTTGCCCTTCAACTGATCGAACGTGGGCACGACCGCGCCGAGATGCTCCGTCCTGTCGAGGGTGATGGCCGGCTGCCCTTCGAGGCTGAGCGCGTTGATGTTCTTCTGAATCCGCTTGTGGAGAACGGTGTCGCCGTAGTCCTCGAGTGCCCGATTCAGTCCGTAGACCGCTTCGGATCGCGCGCCGCGTGCCGCCCTGACGAGCGCCTGCACCTCGATCGCCGCGCCGAGCGCAAGCTCCAGATGCCGGTCGTCGTTCACTCGCGTCGTCTTCAGCAGCTCGAGTGAGAGGTCCTCGGCGTTGAGTGCGTACTGCTCGGCCCGCTCGAGCTCGCGGTCGGCGAGCGCCCCTCGCCCCAGCCATGAAACCGCCTCGGCAAGCTCGGAGGTCACGCCCTGCCGGGACCGCTCCTGGTTGATGAGTGCCTCGCCGGCGGCGAAGTCGTGCTTCGCAATGGCGGCCCGGACGCTCGGCACGAGTCCAGCCGGGCGGGCCCCCTGCCCGGCAGTGGCGACGTCGGCACCGCACGCGCCGCACGCGAAGACAATCGCCGCCAGGACCGCAACAGGACGCTGCATTCTTCCTCCTCTGCCTCAGCACATGCGACGCGGCTACTTGACCGCGAATATCCAGGACACCGGCACCGAGACCGGCGCGAAACAGAGCCGATCATCGCACGCCTGATAGCTCAGCGTGCCTTTGATGACAAGCGTATTCGCCTTCCGGAGGCGCGCCGCGGCGGCGGGAGAGCCGTCGAGCGTCACCGGCTGAACAAGCTGAAACTGCTTCTGGTACACCGGGATCCGCTCCTGCAGCGGCACGAACTCGTAGATTTCGGACGCAGGATATTTCACCGGCTGATAGGTCACCCCGGTGGCAGGCGACATCGCGAGCTCGATCACGCGGTAGCCGGTGGCGCCAGGCGCGTAGACGTGCATCCGCCGCCGAGGCACGATGTCGAGCAGGAGCGAGACGCGGCTCCCCGGCGTCACCTCGTTCTTGCTGGCGCTCACGTCGATTGTCAGATGGCTCGTCGCCATGTGCGATGCCGCCGGCCGCTCGGGCGGCGGTAGCGGATTCTGCACGCGGGAGGTGTGACCCCCTGCGGGCAGCGCGGCGAGCGAGCAGAGCAGGAGCGCGTTGGCGACGATCGCGAGCGCCGTGGCCGAGCCGGCCGCCTCGGGTGCAGTGGGCTGACGGCCCTCAGACGGCTTGTTCATATTCAACGGCGCACCTGGACAGCGGGATTGAGAAATTGACCGTGCCGGGGATTCTATGTCTAATCGTTTCTTCCCGCATGTCCACCAAGACCAAGACGACCACGACCCATTACGCCATCCAGAAGAAGCGCCGCGCCGAGTTTATCGAGGAGTGGCGAAACTATCGGCAGACCGTCATCCGCCAGGAGGACGTGACGCTCGTGCCCACCGCGCGCGGGCTTCGCACCGGCGTTTACATGGGATGGGACGGCGACCGCCCGACGCGCTGTCTCGACGCGCTCGTGCACGAAGTCGACCCCGGAACCACCTCCACGATCCACCGCCATTCCTGGGACGCGATCCTCTTCATGGTCGACGGCAGCGGCTGGACGGAGGTCGACGGCGTCCGCTACGACTGGAAGACGTGGGATGCGATCCACATCCCCGCGTGGAGCTGGCATCGCCACGGCAACGACGGCGACCGGCCGGGACGCTTCATGAGCTATTCGTCCGAGCCGATGCTCTGGACGCTCGGCATGAGCCTGATCGAGGACGCGGGACGGGAGCCGTTCGAGAAGCTGCCGCCGCGGCCGAAATTTTCCGGCGGGATCCCGGGCGACGATCCCTACTCGCGCCGTCTCCGCCGCCTGGCGCAGGAAACGAAGAAGCGGCGCTCGGGCCGCATCCATACGCCCTATGACGAGCAGGAGATCCTTGCGACGCCGCGAGGGACGCGCACCAAGTTTCTCAACGACCGCGCGATCGGCAACGAGGCGTCTGGACTCACGCAGGTGATGATTCAGTTTGCTCCCGGCAAGACGCAGTCGCTGCATCGCCATCCCGGCGAGGCATGGCTCTACGTCGTCGAAGGCTACGGCCACAGCTTCCTCGGCCACTCGCCGGATCAGGGCGAGCACCACCGCTGGAAAAAGGGCGATCTCATCGTCGTCGATCACTTCCTCTGGCATCAGCACTTCAACGACGACCCGGTGAACCAGTGCCGGCTGGTGCGCATCCACATGTTCGACTCGATTCTCGAGACGATGCGGACGCTGATGGATCCGATGGTGCTGTTCGAGGAAGCGGAAGACACGCTCGTCTCGATGCAGGAGCTGTCGCAGATCGAGTGGCCTGAAGACAAGCGGCCCGGCGAATGATGGAGCGGCCGCGATCGGCGCTGCCCCCGGGCGTGCTCTCGATGCACGTCCTGCCGGCCGATCATCACGATCGCGATTGGGATTCGATCATCGTGCCGCGCCAGGTGAAAGAGCGCCTGCTCGCGCAGGCGTTGCTCGTCCTGCAGCATGGCCGGAAGCTGTCGATGCTGTCGGGGCTGCCGCACGGGTTGATCGTCCTCGCCGGTCCGCCCGGAACGGGCAAGACGACGATGGCGCGAGGGCTGGCGCAGGTGGCGGCCCTGGCGCTGGCGCGGCAGGGGGCGACGTGCCTGCTCGAGATCAATCCGCACGCATTTCCCAGCGACATGCTCGGCGAGAGCCAGCGCAACGTGACGCGGCTGCTGACCGAGACGGTACCCGAGATTGCCGCGCGGCGCCCGTTCACCGTCGTGCTGATCGACGAGGTCGAAAGCTTCGCGGTGCGCCGATCGACCGCGTCGTTTGAAGCCAATCCCGTGGACGTGCATCGCGCGACCGATGCGGTGCTGCTCGGCATCGACGAGATCGCCAAGAACCTGCCGTCGGTGCTGTTCGTGACGACGACGAATTTCATCGAAGCCGTGGACGAGGCGTTCCTCTCGCGAGCCGACCTGGTGATGCGCTTCGCGCTGCCCGATCGCGAGACGACGGCCGCGATCCTCGGCAGCTCGATCAGCGAGGTGGCGGTGCAGTGGCCGGCGCTGCTGCCGCTGACGCGGGATGCGGCGCGACTCTCCGAGCTGGCGGCGCTCTGTGAAGGATGGGACGGCCGGCGCCTTCGCAAGTTGATCCTCGCGGCGCTGGCGCAGCGGCTCGACGTCGCGCGCGATCCCGCGAAGCTGTCGTGGGACGATCTGTTCTCAGCCGCGCGCAAGAAGGGCGGGGTCGAGTGGGCCGGCGGCGCGGCGCCGACGTCGCGGGAGCTCTTTCCGGACGTGCCGAAAGAGCTGATGCACGACCACGATCATGGCCACGGTCCGCACGAACACGGGCACGGAGCCCACAAGCACACCCACACCCATCCCAAGGACGACGAGCCCCACTCGCACTCGTAGCCGTCTCCGTATTACGGAATGACCGTGAAACCCTGTTTCGAAAAATCACTGTCGAGTGCGAATACGTCGTGGAGGTCACGCCGGCGCATGATCTCGAAGCTCACGCAGTCGACCAGGCTCAGGTCGCGCGTGTTGGCCGTGAGGAGCGACGCCAGCGCGGCGCCGTGGACGAACTCGTCCACCCAATCCACGGTGACGAGCGGGAGAAAGTCGGCCGTGAGCACGCGGACCGCCTCGAGCCCGAGCCGGCGCTGCGCGAGGGCGTAGGTCTCCACCATCACGTAGCTCGACGTCACGAGCAGCGCGTTGTCCTCCAGCAGTTTCTTCCAAGTCCGCGCGCATGCCGCGTGCGTGTCTTCGCTGGCATCGAGCAGCGCGAGGAGCGCCGACGTATCGACGAAGGCCGTCATGCGCCGAAGGCGTCGGCCAGATGGTCGTCGTGGTTGCTGCCCAGATCGCTGGTGGTCGACTTGAACCGGCCAAGCGCGGCGATGCTCCGGGCCTTGACGGCCTCGCGATCGACGGTGCCTCGAGCACGCAACAGCGTGTCCACGCTATCGCGGACCAAGTCGGCCATCGACCGGCCCTCGGAGGATGCCAGGGCTTTCAGGGTCTGCGCCTGCGCATCTGTCAGTTGGATCTGTGTCCTAACCACGCTGTAATCATAACATCGCGTTGCTCATAGTGTAATCACTTGGATCGGCTGGCGTCGCCGGCGCCGGGACACCAGAGACCGTCACGGCTGTGGCGGGATCGGCCACAGGACGTTGAGCAGCGTGTCGTTGTACATGATCATCCGGCCGAAGTAGATCACGCACAACCACAGCACGATCGACGTGGCCGCGACGATCTTGGCCGATCGCGGCGCATCGCCGTCGGGAGCGGTCGCGTGCGCCGCCCTGGACACGCCGGTGAAGTAGAACACCATCACGTTCACGCCCGCCAGCAGGATGCAGAGCATCTTCATCTGGAACGCGAAGTTGGTCAGGTACTCGAACGCACCCGCGCCGGGATTGCCGGAGATGAATATCGCGCCGGTCACGACGTTCAGCGCGAACCCGATCATGCCGATCGGGACCAGCCGTTCGAGGCTGGCAATCGGCAGTCCCTTGGCCAACCCCAGCATTCGGAAGTCCAGCAGTCCCACGCTGCCGATGAGCAGCAGCATGCCCACGTAGTGGAAGATCTCGGCCACGGCCCACACCGAGGCGACGTCGGTGACCCAGGTGGATATCGTCTTGCTCGTGAGCAGATGTGCCAGCGATTCAATCATGCTCGTGTCCGTTCCTCACAGCCCCAACCAAGATTGCGCCAGGCCCGGATACGCGGTGAGGCGGCCGGACACCATCGCCCCGCTCCAGCAGATGATCGCCGTCGCCGCCAGAAGCCCGGTTCCCTTCGGCAAGCCCTCTTTCTGCAGACGCGCGGGATCGCCGAACACGCGGGTCTGGATGCGACGCATGATCACCATGGCGACCGCGATGAGCGCGAGCTTGATGTAGATGAGCGGGTCTCGTCCGAGCGTCGCCGCGCCCGCGATGAGCAGGACGCTCCCCGACACGGCATTGACCGCGAACGCCACCCAGATCACCGGGAAGACTTTCGCGAGAGGCGGCAGCGGGATGGTCGGGGCAAGCCCGAGCAATCGCAAGGCAATCAGGACACTGAAGCCAACGAGGAAGGCCAGGCCGGCGGCATGAAGCGACAGCATGGCCGTGTAGGCGAAGGGAGAAGGCGACTCCCGCACCCACGTTGCGAACGCAGTGTTTGCGACAGCGTCAAGCACGTCGGTCATCGGGCGATGTGCTTGGCGATTTGCGTGCCAGGCCCGCCGCTCGTGCCATCGGCAGAAATTTGCGGGAAAATTTCATCTCACGCGTGAGCGCACGCGTATCCACCGCCGCAGGTGTGGGAAAACCTTCGCTGGTGTTGGGGAATTTTCGCGCCCTTGCGGCTCCTGTGCGGCGCTGTGACTGCCAGGGTCGGAGAGGCGGCACACCGAGCCTGCTGCGCTACTGAAGAATTGTCATGGAGTCGCCACGCGGGTCAGCGATTGAAGGGCCACCATCACACGGCGGTCGGCGTATCGGGCCGCCGGGTGACCGCCTTGACGTGCCAGATTCTCTCGGCATACTCGCGGATGGTGCGGTCGCTCGAGAACTTGCCCATGCCCGCGACGTTCAGGATCGCGCGCCTGGCCCACCCGTCCGCGTCGCGGTAGAGCCGGTCGACTCGTTCCTGGCACGCGATATAGGACGCGTAGTCGGCCAGCACCAGGAAGTGGTCGCCGTGTGCCGTCAGCGCGTCGAAGACAGGCCGGAACTGGTTTGGAGCGTTCGGCGAGAAATGACCGCCGGCGATCATGTCGAGCGCCTGCCGGAGCTCCGGGTCGGAGCCGTAGACGTCCCACGGGTTGTAGCCGGCGGCCTTGCGGGCCGCGACTTCCTCCGCCGTCAAGCCGAAGATGAAGATGTTGTCGGGGCCCACTTCTTCCTGCATCTCGACGTTGGCCCCGTCAAGCGTGCCGATCGTGAGGGCGCCGTTCAGCGCCAGCTTCATGTTGCCGGTGCCTGAGGCCTCGGTGCCGGCCGTGGAGATCTGCTCGGACAGGTCGCAGGCTGGAACGATCCGTTCGGCGTTCGACACGCTGTAATCGGGGATGAAGGCCACCTTCAGCCGATCGCCAACCGCGGGGTCGTGGTTCACGACGTCGGCGACCGAGTGAATGAGCGTGATGATCAGCTTGGCCATCCCGTAGCCGGGCGCGGCCTTCCCGCTGAAGATCACCGTGCGCGGCACCATCAGGTCGTCCCCGCCGGCGCGGATGCGGTTGTACCGGGTGACGACGTGCAGGACGTTCAGGAGCTGACGCTTGTACTCGTGGAAACGCTTGACGTGGACGTCGAACATCGAGGCCGGATCGACGTCGAGCCTCAGCTCGTCGCCGATGACTCTGGCGAGCCGCTCCTTGTTCGCCCGCTTCACCTCGCGGAACCGGTGCCGCAGCTCGGGGTACTCGGCCAGCGGCGCCAGCTGCCGGAGCTCCGAGAGGTCGCCGACCCACTTCGTGCCGATGTAGTCGCTGATCAGCGCCGACAGGCCCGGGTTGGCCTGGTTCAGCCAGCGGCGCGGCGTGATGCCGCTGGTGACGTTGACGATGCGCTCAGGCCAGCAGCGGTCGAAGTCGCCGAAGATCGTCTGCTTCATGAGGTCGGTGTGAATTTGCGACACGCCGTTGACCGTGTGGCTTCCGACAATCGCCAGGTGGGCCATGCGCAGCCTGCGGCCTCCTCCCTCGTCCACGATCGACATCCGTGTGAGCCGGTCTACGTCGCCGGGATAGCGATGCCGCACGGTTGCGAGAAACCGGTGGTTGATTTCGTAGATGATCTGCAGGTGGCGCGGCAGCACCTGCTCGAAGAGGCTCACGGGCCACGACTCGAGCGCTTCCGGCATCAGCGTGTGGTTGGTATATGAGAAGGTCCGGCGCGTGATGTCCCAGGCCCGGTCCCACTCGAAGTGATGGACGTCGACGAGCACGCGCATGAGCTCGGGAATCGCAATCGAGGGATGGGTGTCGTTGAGCTGAATCGCGACCTTGTCCGGCAGCTGATCCAGGCTCGTGCCGTTCACCAGGAAACGGCGCAGGATGTCCTGGAGCGACGCGCACACGAAGAAGTACTGCTGTCTCAGCCGGAGCTCGCGGCCACGCTCGGTCCGATCGTCCGGGTAGAGGACCTTGGAGAGGTTCTCCGAGGCGTTCTTCTCTTCAACGGCTTTGATGTAGTGCCCCTCGTTGAAGTGTCTCAGGTCGAAGTCGTTCGACGCTTTTGCCGACCAGAGGCGCATGTTGTTCACGGTGTTCGTGTTCCAGCCGGGAACCGGGGTGTCGAAGGCCATGGCCATCACGTCGTCGGTCTCCACCCAGTGAAACCGTGAATCGCCATCCAGCTCTCGAACCTCGACGACGCGCCCTCCGAACTTCACCGGGAACATCACCTCCGGCCTGGGGAACTCCCAGGGATTGCCGTACCGCAGCCAGTTGTCGGGACGCTCGATCTGGGAGCCGTGCTCGATGCGTTGCTTGAACATGCCGTATTCGTAACGGATGCCGTAGCCGTACCCGGGCAGCGAGAGCGTCGCCATCGAATCGAGGAAGCACGCCGCCAGCCGCCCGAGCCCGCCGTTGCCCAGAGCCGCATCTGGTTCCTGGTCGCAGATTCGCTCCATGTCGAGCTCGAGGTCCGACAGCGCGTCGCGACAGTTCTGGTACGCGCCCATGTTGAGGAGGCCGTTCGACAGCAGCCGGCCCGTCAGGAACTCCATCGACAGGTAGTACACGCGCTTGGCGTCGGCGCGGTAGTAGCTGCGCATGGTCTCCATCCAGCGCTCGATCAACCGCTCGCGGACGGCATAGGCCGTCGTGTTGAACCAGTCACGCGTCGTGGCGGTGATTGGGTCCTTGCCCATGGAGTAGACCAGGCCGTTCGATAGGGACCGCCGGAGGGACTCTCGATCCTTTCCGAGTTTGTCGCATTCGAAAAGGCCGGTTGGGAAGGGTGTCAATGGCACTCCATGCGCGCTAAATGCGCCTGAGGCAGTAATCGGCAGCCAGGGCGGCACCTTGATGGCAGGCGATAAGCTATTCAATCAGCTATGCGTGTCGCGATCGTCGGAGGACCGGGAGTCGGAAAGAGCACGCTGCTCAGGCAGCTCGGCGACCTGTATCACAACGGATCGTATGGCGAGGGCGAGAAGGGCGTCTGGGATCCTCGAGTGCTCGAAGATATCGAGGCGGGGCGTAATCCCGTCGGCGTCACCGCCTACTTCGCCAGGCTCTATGACGCGAACTACCGTGACGCGGGCCGCGGTGACGGACCTGGCAGGGTGGTCTTCTTCGAGGGCGCGCGGATTACGCTCGAAGCGCACATCGCGGAATATCCTCCCGAGCATCACGCGGAGCTTCGCAAGGTGGCGGCGATCGGCGACGCGTGGAGCCCTGACAAAGTGATCGTGCTCACATCGAGCTCCGACACCGTCGAAAAGCACATCAGGCGACGAAACCGGCCCAACGAGAGCGCTGAGCGGATGGTGGAGCGCTTCCGCCTGATCGATGGCGAATTCCGCCGGCTCGCTTCCCTGTACCCGAACACCGTCGTCATCGACCGCGACCGCATGGAATTCCACGAGCGCGACGGTCTCATGCACGTGATCCAGGTCGCTGGCCTGCCGATGTTTCACGAGATTCCCTACGACACGATCGGATAGGATTCGCCCGGAGGCGTCGATGAGGAAGTTGTGTCTCGCCCTTCGGTTCGCGGCCCAGTCCACCTACGCACAGCAGCCCGCGGCGCTCGTGGTCGAGGGCGCCGGCCGGACGCCGGTCGCCGATCCCGCTAACTCGCCACAGCCGGCCATCCAGAATTTCGATCCCTGCATCGTCACGCAGGGCACGACCCCGGCGACGGTCACCGTCAAGGGGATCAACTTCGTGCGCCGGTCAACCGTACACTTCAAGGGCAAGCCCGTACCGACGCAGGTGGTGAGTCCGACGGAGATACGGTTCACGCTCGACGCCGAGGCGCAACGAATCCCGGGCCGGTTCGAGTTCGTCGTCGTGAACCCGGCGCCGATGGCGCCGCTCTACACCTGATCGTCAACTACAAATATTGATATGAAGTTCATTCTTACCGTCGCGATCGCCGTCATCTCCATGGCCTCTCTCGGTGCGCAGGCGCCGCCCGCCGCAAAGGCGGTGGACTGGAACGCGCTACGTCCTGAAATCCTGAAGCACTACCGCGCCATGGTGCAGATCGACAGCACGGCGGGCCACGAAACGCTGGTCGTCGACTACCTGAAGAAGGTGCTCGAGGCCGAAGGGATTCCGACCAGCACGTTCGCACTCGATCCTGCGCGCGCCAACCTCGTCGCACGGATCAAGGGGAATGGGTCGAAGCGGCCGCTGTTGATCCTGGCGCACACCGACGTCGTCGGCGTGCAGCGCGAGAAGTGGCCCGTCGATCCGTTTGGCGCGATCGAGAAGGACGGCTACATCTGGGGACGCGGCAGCAAGGACGACAAGCCGGTGCTGGCCGCCAATCTGGTCACGATGCTGATGCTGAAGCGGCTCGGCGTTCAGCTGGATCGCGACGTCATCTTTCTCGCCGAATCGGGTGAAGAGGCCGACACCACCGGCGTCGGCATCAACTTCATGGTCCGCGAGCACTTCCCCGAGATCGATGCCGAGTTTGCGATGACGGAAGGCGGCGGCGCGAGCATCGAGGGCGGCC